>NZ_JBTVBB010000016.1:0-43767 GCF_058356305.1 Candidatus Culexmicrobium sp. | reverse complement strand
GCTGATGATTTATTTGGTGTTGTTATGATTAGAATTGTTGAGGCTGTTTATGAGAATGGTGTTTTGAAGCTTTTAGAGAAGCTTGGTCTTAGGGAGGGTCAGAGGGTTAGGGTGAGGATTGAGGAGAGTATTGTTGATATTATACGTCGTTATCGTGATGAGTGTGGAGTGAAATTGTCCACAGAGGATATTGAATCATACTTGGCTGAGAGACGGTAGGCCTCATGATTGTAATTGACGTCTCCTTAAGGTTTGATTGGTAGGAGAAACGGGTTGAAATTGAAGTTGTTGTGGAACGTTTAAGTATTCTGTTTTATAGAGAGCTTTTTGATCTGTTATGAGGGTTGGGTTTGGAATGGTTTTGTGGGAATTTTTAAATATGTGGGAAATTTATTTTTAGTGGGTGTTTTTAATGGTGATAGTTAGAGTTGATGAGAAGGGTCGTATTCTTATTCCTAAAAAGATTAGAGAGATGGTTAATGTTAGAGAAGGGGATTATGTTTCTATTAGGGTTGAGGGGAGAAGTGTGATTATTCAACCCATAGAGTCTCTTGCTGAAAAATTTTTTGGAGCCTTTAAGATTGCTAGGTGGCCGGAGGATTTAGATGAATTTATGGTTAGGGTGATTAGGGAGTGGTGGATGTCAAAAGATATGTAGATGTCAATGTTTTTATTTACTGGTTAGGCAATCATCCAATCTATGGTGAAACAGCTTATAGGTGGATAAGTTTAATTGAAAGGAGTTCTCGAGGGAAATATGTAACTTCAAGTCTAACTCTATATGAGTTACTTGTAATCATGGCGGGTTTAACAGGTAGAAACTTAAGAGATGAAAAGTTTATTGAAAGTATTGTTGATGCAGTAACACATCTTAAGGGCTTAGTAATTGTTAAGCTGGAGGCTGAGGATTATCTTCGAGCTATTGAGTTGATGAAGAAATTTAATCTTGATTATGAAGACTCATTACATCTTTCAGTAGCTCTGAAGATTAATGCCAAGGAAGTAATAACAAATGACACTGACTTCGATAATACTCCTCTAAAGAGAGTCTTTGATAAGCCTTGACTTCCCTAATAACTCCATTACAAAAGCAACGCCATAAAGCTCCCTACTTTAGTGGGTAGTGTCAATGGTGCAATTATAGGTTTTCTTCTCCTTTATTTTCTAATTGTAGTTGTATTTCCATAGATGCGTATAATAGGGCTTTGGAGGAAGCTGAGTTAATAGTGAAGAGAAGAGATGAAATATAGGTTTATTATTAACTCCTCTCAATACTTTGAACTAGGTAGCATATGTGTTTTCTATTTGGATATACTTGATGTGTTCTAGTTTTCTTTAAAAATTTCCAGTCCATATTTTATTAGTCTTTGATAATGCTTTTTGTTTTTAGTCCATAGTGGCGCTTTTCTTGTAATGGCTGTGGCTGCTATTATTAGGTCTCTTGCTTCTATGGTTTTTCCTTTTCTCATTAGATCGGCTTCTATTTCTGCTGATTTATCAGCTATTTCTTTGGTTATTGGAATTACTTCTATGTATTCATCAATTAGGGTTTTTAATTCTATTCTTCCAATTCTATAGACTCCAACCATGAATTCGAAGTAGACGATGGCTGAGATTTTTAAGTCATGTTGCTCTAGGATTTCTATTATCTTGTTTATTGATTTCTTTTCTATTAAGTCGATGAGTGTATCGGTGTCTAAGTGAACTTCGCCCATTTTAGTTTTCTTACCTCCTCTATTTTTTCTCTCAACTCTTCAAATCCTCCTTTTCTTCGTATTTCCTTGATTTTTTCTGCGAAATCTAGAGCTTTCATTTTTCTATAGTGAAGTATGAGTTTGCTTATTGTTTCTCCTAGACCTTTAGCTTTAAGTTCTCTTTTTATTTTTTCAAGTTCTTCAACAATATTTTTACGTAGAGTTATTGTAGTGTATTTACTCATATAACAATTTATAAATTTATAAATATATAAATTTTAATTACTTCTAAAGTCTATTCGCTATATATTCATCTCAATCACCATATGTTAATTGTTAGGTTTTAATTTACATATAAGATGGCGAGGAGGGGAGGTGAAATATAGGATTATAATTTCAAGAACTTATGAGGGAGTTGAAGTGGGAATTTTTATTGATGATATTTAAAGTTTTGAGTTGGGTGGTGGATTAGTATGCTTCTCTAATATTTCTCTTGCTTTTTAATGGCTTCTATGTAGATTTCTTCTCTTAGTCTGAAGCCCTGTTTTGCTAGGTTGCTTAGTGCTTCTAGGAAGTTATTTAGATTTATTTCTCTTATTTCTAGGGCTTTTAGTAGTATGGCTATTTGACCTTTCCATTTACCTTTATGATGTATTCTTTACTTACATCTAAATTGTTCACCCTTTACGTTAAGAATAAATTGTTTGAGAGATGATTTCTTTAGGGTATTTTGAAGGTTTCCATGTTTCTTATTCTATTTTCTTAACTTTTCTTTTATTAGGATGCATCTTTATTGTTTGATTTAGTTTTCATGTAGATTCCTTGTAGGCAGTTGGTATTAAGTAATATGTTGTGTTGCTCATATTTTCTTAAATTGCTTTCTCTCCTTCATTCATTGAGATTATCTTTATGGTTTCTGTTAACGATTGTGATGGAATTTTAAATGTCTGTAGTTCACCTTTTATTCTTCCTGTTTAGTACTGTTTTAGATTTAGTAATATTTATATTACATTACCTGTAATACATTCTTGGTGTTTGAGTTGAGTGTTGTTGTTAGTTTTAGGATTGATAGGGAGTTAAAGCGTAGGATGGATGAGCTTAAGCATATTAATTGGAGTGAGGTTGTGAGGAGAGCTATTGCCGAGGTTGTTGCAAGGGAGATGGCTTGTAGGGGAGAGAAGGATTTCGTTAGGATTAGGAGAGCTGTGTTGCAGTCAAAAATTTTGTCGCGTAGGGTTGAGGGTTGGAGTAGTGTGGAGGAGATTAGGCGGTGGAGAGAGCGAAGATAGTTGCTGATGCATCTGTCATCTGTAAATGGTTTGTCGAGGAGGATTTTTCCAGGGAGGCTGGACTCCTCAGAGATGCCTATGCAAGCGGCTTAATTGACATAGTGGTTCCCAGCCTACTGTACTATGAAATTCTCAATGCTTTGAAGTATTCTGGTGAGTTTGGTGAGGATGAATTAAAGGAGATTGCCAAAGTATTGGAGGATTATCAGTTCACCGAGTTCAGCTTGAAGGGAAGTGTCGCCTTGACTGCCATTGAGATTGCTATGAAGAGGGGGTTAACCTTATATGATGCATCCTATGTTGCACTAGCCTACGAGCTAGATACTATACTATACACGGCTGATGATAAGTTAATTAGAAAAATTGGCGACACTGAAAGGGTTAAACATATTAGATACTTTGAAGTCTCCCATGATGCCTAGAAAACTGTTTCATTTTCAATAGTTTACATGAGGGCTTTTAGGGATAAGTTGATCACTTCAAGATTATTAGAGGTGAACATTACGTCAAATATGCTAAAGTTTCTTCTCGATGAGAATATTCCTAGACTGATTAAAATTTTCTAGAGTCAAAAAGCCATATAGCTGAATATTCGCCAAAGGATTTGAAGAATAGAAAATTAGCTCCCTTAACTATAAGTAAAGAGACGTGATAATAAACTTTTCATTAATTAAGTTTTAAGTTCAATTAATTATTAGTCTAACAACATACTCCTCTTTAATTATTTGATTATATTTAAATAATCTATTATAATGTGAAGGGATGCTGTTATAATTCGTTTATGCTGTGTGTTTCTATTATTTTTTCTGCTTTTCTACGTAGTTCTTCTTCAGTTATTAGTGGTTCTGTTATATTTTTCTTTGTTTATCTTGTGTTGGATTTTAATTTATTTGGGTGATTCTTTTTATTCCTTCTAGTTTATCGAAGTCTTTGTCGAAGGAGTATATTTCCCTTACCTTGTTTTCCAGCATCACTATGTATACTATTGCATCATTTAATCCTATTATCTTGTTTTTAGCTACTTTTAGGGCTTTTAAACAGTTTTTCTTTGTAACTTCATATATTTTTATGTTTGGAGCATATAGTAGGAATTCCTCAACTTGTAATGCATCTTCTAATGCCATGTAGTTTTCCAGTATATTTGAGATTTCAGCTAGCTGTATTACAGTTAAGCCAACTTTTTCGCCTTCATTTATTTTCTTCACTATTGCTTTGGCTGATTCTTTTATTTTTATTTCATGTGGTTTAAGTTTTCTTTTAGGTTTTATGAATGCATGGACAAAGACGCTTGTATCAACGAATTTCAAGTAGTTCCCTCCTCACAGACTTCCAGTCGGAGAGGTCTGATTTAATTTCAGTTTCAATTGAGTCGAAGAACTTGGTTAGGTCTGGGAGTTTAAGAGGTTCTATTATTATCTTTTCACCTTCTATTCTCAATATGATTCTTCTTTTCTTAGCATGTTTTTGTCTCCATTTTTTGGGTAATACCACTCTTCCTTGCTTGTCTATAATTTTAATTTCCATTTTAGATTTCATACCAATAAAGTTTAATTGGTAATATTTATTTCTTCCTATTTTAAATCACTATAATTTCTCTCCAGCTTTCAATGAACCACTCCTAGTTTATAGTAGGATGAGAATAGTTTTAATCATGAATTTAGCCATAATTCTCATCAGCCCAACCCTAACATAATTAATTCAGCCCCTAAAGTTAGTAGAGCTCCGTCACCAGTATGGATAGACGCAATAAGAATACCATTAACCTCACTCTAAATCCTATCATTTATTACATCTAGAGTTTAATGGAGGTGTTGTGACGAAAATTCACATACAGTTTTATATTTGAGAAATCGAAGCAAATTTTTAATTTCATTTCAGAAGTTTTTACTGTTTTTCTTTTTGAGACGAAATATTTGAATTCAAGTTATATGGATAGTTTTCTTTGGTTCATCGAGTAAGCTGTATTTTCTGTATACCATAAATTCCACCCTTTAATTGCTCATGGAGACTAAGAAATGCAGGGCCTCTTGAACTTAAGGAGAAGGTTAAGGATAAACCTGAACCAGAAGGTTTAGTTTCATTAGATGAGTCTGGATGGGAGTATGTGGGTAGAGGTTTAATGTCTAAGAGGTTTGCCGACAAGCTTAAGCGTTCATACTCTTGATAGTCTTGAAAAGCCCTATGAACTTAGAACAGCCGATAGGGAGGTAAGCTGAGGATCATAGAATATTGCAGAGTCAGCGTCTTCTTCTAAGGGAGAAGATGCAGGGTGGCGCTGTGTTTGAAGTAGCTGAAAACTTGAGAGGAGATATAGACTTGATTATAGGTAGATTTCCTATTGAGATTGAGTTGTAGATTTAGTATTGTTAATTGACTTAGGAGTGGTTTAGGAAGATTTATATGTGTGCGATGGATTCTATTGTGTACGGTATTTAAAATGCCTCTTAAATCGGTTACTGCCAGGTTACCAGTTGAAATGCTTAGGGAGATTGAAGAGATGGCGAAGAGAGAGAAGGTCGATCGCTCTGAGCTTATTAGACGATTATTGGCCTTTGCAATTCGACATAGGAGGATTGAGGAGGCTTTAAAGCTTTATCGTGAGGGTAGAGTAACTCTTTGGAGGGCTGCTGAGATGGCTGGTGTTTCTCTTCGAGAGATTATGGAGCTGGCTAGGGTGAAACGTATACCAGTACCATATACGTTAGAGGATCTTAGGCGTGATATAGCATATGTTAGACAGAAAACCAGTAATATGTAATAGTAGTCCATTAATTTGGTTGGCTAAAATTGGTAAGTTAAAGCTTTTAAGAGAGCTCTTTGGAGAAGTTATTATTCCAAGAAGGGTGTATGATGAAGCAGTCTTAGATAAGGGGTATGCTGATTCCATTTTAATTGAAAAAGCTGTTAAGGATGGATGGATTAAAGTTTTGGAGGTGGAAATTGAGGAGGCTAGGGTTCTCGCTAATAGATCTGGAGTACATGTAGGTGAGGCAGAAGCAATCCTCTTAGCCCAAAAAATGAATGCAGAGTTAATTATTGATGAAAGAGAGGGGTCGGCTACTGCTCAAATATTCGGCGTTAGACCTATAGGCACAGTAGCAGTACTACTTTTAGCCTTAAGTAGAGGGAATTTGACTTTTAAAGAGTTTAAGGAGTGTTTAGATAGCCTTGTAACCTCTGGCTTTTGGCTTTCCATAGATGTATATAATAGGGCTTTGGAGGAAGCTGAGTTAATAGCGAAGAAAAGAGGTGAAATATAGGATTACACTTATATTTATTTTGTTAGGTTGGCTTAGGGTTTTATCTGTGATGGAGGGTTTATTATTCCAATATGCTTCATCTAATCACCTTGGAGATTTCTAGGCTTAAGTCTAGTGCTGGTGCTGAATGGGTCATCCAGCCGCAGCTTATTATGTCAATGTCATATTTCAAGTATTTGTCAATGTTGTTTAATGTTATTCCTCCTGAGACTTCAATTAACACTTTTTCTCTTAAGCCTTTTTCTTTAAGTTTTTTGATGGTTTTTTCCACTTGGCTGGGTGTGAAGTTGTCGAGCATTATGATGTCTGCTCCAGCTTCAGCTGCTTTGATTGCATGGGTGACTGTGTTGACTTCTACTTCAATTTTTCTTGTGAAGCTTGTTTTTTCTTTAGCTATTTTAATGGCTTCCTCTATGTTTTCTATGATTTTTAAATGGTTGTCTTTTATTATGATCATGTCGCTTAGACTTAGTCTATGGGTGTCTCCTCCTCCAATACTTACAGCTTTTTTCGCGAAGCATCTTAAGCCTGGCATTGTTTTTCTAGTGGCTGCTATTTTTACTTTTGAGTTTATTTTTCTAGCTTTTTTTATTAGCTTGGCTGTTGCTGTAGCTATTCCACAGCAATACATTAATAGGTTGATGAGGGTTCTTTCAATGGCAAGTATTTTCTTTGCATTACCAGTAATTTTTATTAGCTTAGAGTTTGCCTTTATTTCTTCTCCATCTTTAATTAGGGCTTCAGCTTTTAAGCCTATTTCATTAATTATTTCTATAACATCGCTTATACATGCTGCAATACCTGGTTTTCTTGCAATTATATAGGCTTCTACTTTTAGGTTTTCAGGTATTAATATTCTACTTGTTTCATCCCAGAAGGGTATGTCTTCTTCTAGCCATTCAATAAATTTCTTGGCTAATATTTTCTCCATGGAATTTCAACTCCTAGGAGTTCAAGTGATTCTTCAAGTGTTTTAAGAACTTTTCTAGCTATTTTGTTGGGGACTTTTACTGGGTGGACCTTGTCTTTTAGGCTTCTATATATTTTTTCAATTGTTATTTTCTTCATGTCTATACATATGGCTGAATTATATGCTGGATAAACAGTTTTATTTGGATTTTCTCTTCTAATTCTATATAGTAGTCCTACTTCTGTTCCTATAATGAAGTATTTATCTCTACTTTCCTTTACATATTTTACCATTTGACTTGTACTTCCTATATGGTCGGCTAGTTCTCTAACATTTCTAGTACATTCAGGATGTACAGTGACTTTAGCTTTAGTTAATTTATTTTTTAGGTTGAGTATATGGCTTGGCTTTATTGAGACATGAACATAGCAGTGTCCATTTTCAGGGACTGGAATAACTTTTTTACCTGTTTTTTCAGCTACATATTCTGCTAAATGTCTGTCGGGGCCGAAAATTATTTCATCTGTCTTTAATTGTGAGATGAGCTTAACAGCACTTGAACTGGTAACTATGTAGTCGGCTTCAGCCTTTACTATGGCTGGTGAATTAACATATAGAATTACGGGGGCTTTGGGATGTTTTCTACGCTGCCTTCTAATATCATCAACACTTATCATTGCAGCCATGGGGCATTTAGCATTTTGATCTGGATGTAAGACATTTCTTTCACGTGCTAATATTGATGCTTGTTCAGCCATGAAATCAACACCTGCAAAGACAATATATTTAGCATTGCTTTTCATGGCTTTAATAGAGAGTTGTAGGCTATCTCCAATATAATCTGCAATGTCTTGAACTTCAGGAAGCTGATAGTTGTGTGCTAGGATTATTGCATTTCTTTCATGTTTAAGTTTAATTATTTTTTCATGTAGCCTTTTATAGGCTGTCATGTCTAATTCCATCCTACATGATTTAAATATTATATAACGTAATAAGCTGTCATGATTTTGACAAACTATGCAGTGGAGTGATATGGGTGGAGGCAAAAAATGCCTAAAGGTATAGGGAATGTCTTCCTCTATATTGGTAAGGGTGGCCCTCATTTAAAGGAGAAAATAGTTAATTCTCTTTTAGCTTTTAATATTGAGTTTATAGATAATTTAGATTTAGGGAGGATTCCTAATTTAGAGGGGTTTGAGGCTGTTATTATTGTTGGTAGTGATGGTGATGTTTTAAAGTTGCTTCAGCAAATGCCAATGAAGCCTATACCTGTATTTCCTATAAGTCCTCCAGGATATACAACTTTTTATTCCTCTATTACGTGGGATGATGTTGAAGTGGGTATTAGTAAGCTTTCAAGGGGTGATTATCAATTAAGCTTTTTTACGAGGATTAAGGCTCTAGTAGATAACTCAAAAACAATATATGCACTTAATGAAATAGCATTGTTTTCCTCTAAAAGTGCAACTCTAATTGAATATACACTAGGTGTAGATGATGAAATTATTTGGAGAGATATGGCTGATGGTGTAATAATTTCGACACCTACAGGTTCTACAGCTTATGCATTCTCTGCTGGAGGCCCCATAGTTATGAAGAATGCTGAAGTCATTATAGTTGTCCCTGTAAACTCTTTAAATCCCATGAGAAGAGCGTTAATTGTTCCTGATAAATCAAAAATATCATTAAAAGATATTAACAGTCTTTTCACATGTGAGGTTATTGCTGACGGTGTTATAAGGACAAAGGTGAGAAGAGAAGTAAATATAGTGAAGGCGGAGTATCCAGCTGTTTTTATTAAGTTAGCTATGAAGCTTAGTGAGGCTATAGAGAAGAAAATTAAGTTAGCTTCTGAAGCTCAAGATATACCGCCAAGTGCTAGATTTATTCTTAAAATGCTTGAAATATATGGTGAAGCAACAACAAAAAATTTAATTAAAATGACAGGGCTTCCTGAGCGAACTGTAAGACATGCTCTTTCAATACTCTTGAAGAAAGGGCTGGTTAGAAGGGTGGTTAATCTTAGGGATCCTCGACAAAGAGTATATAGAGTCTCTAAATAACTTATCAAGCTGTATTAGATTTGTAATAGAATGCTATAAATTTGTGTTTATTCTCCCTATTTTACTCTATAGTTTGACTGTAGGCTTTCTCAGCAATTTTCTGTAAAGTTAAATAGGCTGGCTATTGAATTATAGTTAGTGGTAATGAGTGTGATTATATATGTTTATTAGACGTGAAGCTGAGGAGTGGTGGAAAGAGTCTGGAAAGGATTTGGAGGTTGCAGAGAAATTACTTGAGCATGGATATTATAATTATACTGCATTTCTATCGCATCAAGCAGTTGAAAAGGCATTAAAGGCGTTAATAATTGAAAAACTTAGAGTATTACCCCCTAAGATACATAGTCTATTAGAATTAGCTTCAGCTCTTCATGAAGAGGGAATAAATATCAATGAAATTCTAGATGACTTAAAAGACTTAAATCTACACTATTTAACATCAAGATATCCTGATGCAGCAAATGGAATGCCAAGTGAGATATATTCAAAGAGGATGGCTGAGCAATGTTTAACTATGGCTAGAAGGGTGGTGAAATGGATAGAGAAGTTATTGAAAACTTGAAATATTATGCTAGGAGGCTTAGGGAAGCTGGTATTTCAGTTAAATCAATGGTATTATTTGGATCTAGGGCTAGGGGGAACTACTTAAAAAATAGTGACATAGACATATTAATCATACTTGAAAATATGGAACAAAACTTTCTAGAGCGAATATCAACACTCATGAAATACTGGAATATGTCTTATAGCCTTGAAATATTCCCATACACTATTAATGAGATAATAGATTTGATGAATAAGGGCTCAATAACTATATATGATTCATTTGAATATGGAGTAATAATAGTAGATGATGGAACATTCAAAAAATTAAAGGAAATATTCGATAATGCTCTGGCAAGGGAAATTCTTGGCAGAGATAGGAGGGGATGGTGGAAAATACCTATTGCTATTATATGTAAAAGTAATCGAGAATATTCCTAGTCTGAGGAGAGAATGAATAATATGGGGAGATGAAGGCTAGATACTAAATTATCCCACCTGTATTGTCTCTAATTCTTCGACTTCAGATATCTTGGCTAGCTTCTTGTCGCTAGTTAGGAATTTATGGGCGTTTATGCTTTTTGCAGATGCTACTTGTAATGCATCGGCAATGTATATATGATGTTTAAATACTAGTCTTATAGACTCTCTTATAATCTTTGGTGAAATACTAACTAGAATAGCGTTTCGCATTCTATAGAGCATTTTAAGTTCTCTAAGCATAACTTGGAATACTTTAACAGGGTTTACTCCTATTCTCTCACCATACTTGTTGAAGACTACAGCGGATTCACCAATATTCCAGTAAGAGAAGGCTATGACAATATCCCCTCTATGTGCTTTTTTGAATACCTCGTCAATAATAGGGCTTCCAGCTTCACTGAAATATCTCTTTACTAATACACTAGTATCCAGATAGTAGTACTCGCTCATAAAGACCTCTCACATGTCTCAGCTCTTTGATTCCTAATCTCCCTAACAGCCCTGGCTGCGTCAAATCCTTTAGGCCTAGATTTAGGAATCATTGATGGGTCGAAGGGGTCAAGATTGCTAATGCCTAGTAGGCCAGCTAGTTCATCGATCCACTTTGAAGCTGTTATAGATTCCAGAAACTCTTCAAACATATTGCTTAGACTCTTACCTTCACTCACTAAAATACTTCTAGCCTCTCTTAACAGTTTTTCATCGACGCTGAGAGTAAGTTTCTTCTTACCCATAATACATACACCCGTATATACGTGTATTGGTATTGAGATATAAATTTTCTTCGACCAAATAATGGAATGGGGATTTAGTTTCATCATGATAGTAGTAAAATAGTTTAGTTAATCATTAAAGACATTAGAGAAATAAAATGGGTTCTTAGGGAATTTGATATTATTTCCTTCATGACTAAAGCTTAGGAGACAGTGAATCAGGAACATGCATAAAATATATGCAATCAGCTATAAATTTTGTTAAGTGTATTATGTTAATTAAGGTTCTAAAGTACTTTAGTACTCTAGATAGAAATGAAAGAGAAGAAAGAGGTAATAAAGGTTGAAATTCCCAGGGAGCTTACAGAGAGATTTCGAAGATATGTTGCTGAGAAGTATGGATTTAGGCGAGGAGCTCTTTCTCGGGCAATTGCAGATCTTATTGAAAGGGAGCTTGGAGTTATTGGAAGCCCTCTACTACTATAGACTCTATAGTTGGCTTAGGTTTAAAGTCTGATTTCCAGTGGAGTGGAGAGGATTTAATTGAGGCTTTGAGGAAGAGGTTTCATGTATCTAATAGACGCTAATATAATTCTTGAAGTATTATATAAGAGGGATAGATGGAAGGAATGCTATGCATTCCTAGAGAAAGTTAAGAAAGGTGACATTAAAGCATATATACTTAAATTCACATTGAATGGAATTTCCATAGTTCTCGGTAAGCCTAGCCTTGTGTCGAGATTTCTAATAGAAGTATTGACATGGAGAGGTCTAAGCATAGTTAACATACCTATAAATGAGGAGGCTTATAGCAGCAGAGTTAGCTAAGAGAGTAGAGCTTGACTTTGACGATGGACTACAATACTATTATGCTAAGAGGATGAACTTGATGATAATCAGCTACGATAGAGACTTCGACAAGACAGATTTAAAAAGAGTGGAACCATCAAAACTATAAAATTTATTCTTTTATGTTGACTATTCATCAGTTTAGGGAATTGAATTGACCTAAAAATTTAAGTTGCTATGGCTCCTTAATGCTTCATGGTTTATAGGCTTAATAATTATTCCAGCCTCACTCCTCCTATACATCAAATTCAACATTTTAACTCGAAGCGACCTAACATGAAATTGTAGATGCATTATGGCTTAAATCAATAGCCGATAAAATTTATAATCGATTTAAAGATGTTATAAACAAGCTCTTCCAATAACTTTACTTATATTGCTCTCCCTTGTATGTATGTGCTGCTTATCATGAGTTTTCATGATTTATAAGTGGACTGGGGAGGTTTATTAGTTTTCATATACATTTTGTTTACGGTGGCATTATTTGAGTGTTGTTGTTAGTGTTCGTGTTCCCAGATGGGTTAAGGAGACTCTTGAAGAGTACGGTGTTAATATTTCTGAGTTTATTCGGAGAAAATTAATGGAAGAGGTGGAGAGACTTAGTGAGGAGAAGTTGAGGATGATGATTAGGGAGGTTGCTGAGATGTTGGAGAGTAAGATAGATCCATGTGAATGTGCTAGGATTATTGATGAAGACCGTAAGTCTAGGTGAAGTACTCTGCCATACATTATAGATGCCAGCGTTTACATATCTCTAATAATTGCATTTAAGGGCAAACTTATAGATTGTATGAGGAAGCATAAGCTCCATATACTCGACTTAACACTTTATGAAGTCTTTAATGGTTTATGGAGAGAATGCGTTAGACTCCATAGGATAAGTGTAGGTGAAATGAGGAAGACATGTAGGCTTATAGTTAAGTTGACTAGATACACGATTATGCATAGACTAATCGATCTAGATGTAGAGGATGTTGTTAATGTGGCTGTAGAAAACAACATTACCATATATGATTCATTGTGCATAGCTCTCGCTAAACAATTAAGAATACCTATAGTCAGCAACGATAGTGACATATTAAATTGCGCACCAAAATATGGCATAACCGTCTACGACTTAGACGGCTTTCTTAAAATAATCGCTCATAAACACTAGACAAATGCTACCTGAAAGAGTTAAGCATATTAGTTACTTTGAAGTTTCACATTGATATTTCATAGTTTTGCTATTTGTTTAGGAAATATTTCCTTCATATATTTTGGGGAAGTATGTTGGATTTATTTCCTCTTGGAAGCTTCTTTTAACGAGTTTTTCAGCTCTCTTTCTTCATGATATTTTATTTGGGCAGCTATAATGTTTCTATGATATATGCTGAGAATTCTGCTAACTTGCTAGTATTAGGTAGATTGCCCCTGTAAATTCTCTTGACCTTACACTTATGTTTCCTAGAATCTTAACTGGCTTTCATATAGCCCTGTTCTTGTTCTACTAGCTATTGATGTTGCCATTAATCTCTACTTTAACTCTATTTCTCCTCCTAATTCGTATGGCTTTCTCATATACCATATTGTTGGTTTTCCATTGCTGATTTGATAGGCTTCAACTGCTTTTCCAATTACTATGTAGTGGTCTCCAGCTTCAACTATATTCTCTACAGTGCATTCTATCACTATACTTGCGTCTAGGATTACTGGTGCCTTTATTTTCCTTCCCTTCTCAATCTTTACTCCGCTGACTTTAAATTTGTCGACTTCTCTTCCCGACATACTTCCGAAAATATTTACTGCTTGTTTAATCAATTTTCCCGGCACTATGTTTACTGCAAATTCTTTATATTCTTTGATTAGTTTCCAGGTAAACCTCTTAGGGCTTATGGAGACCATTACTAGTGGAGGATTCCATGAGACTCTTGAAATCCAGGCAACTGTCATTCCATTATACTTGCCATTAACTCCATACTCTCCAACAGTTACTATAACTATTGGGTGTGGGATTTGATTTAGAGCGTAAATTGGATCCAAATTCTCCATTTCAATCACCTTTCATAATTATATGTTGCCATATGCCCTTTAACCGCTTTGCATCCTAATGCTGGGAGTTATTGTAATGCAACCGTCTGGTATGTAATGTAACTTTGTTATTCTGTCTAGAATATCCCTGTGGGAATATTCTGGTGAGAATATGGATAAATTTGTTATTGAGTGATAGGAAGCCGAGTTTTGAGGAGGTGTTACTCGATATTGCATGGTGAGGAGGATATCGACGTCCTCTTACTGGATTGTAGAGGTAGAGCGATTGACGGATTTGAAGTTAAAATTGTCGCCCTAAGTAGTAGTGAAGTTAGAAGAGTTGCTGAGAGGACTAGAAGTTTAGGTATTTCATGTGTAGGGGTTATCAGCTTAGTTGAGAAGCTACCTATACTTCATGGAGTGGACGGGGTTTTGGGCTCGACGAGTTAATAAGGAAAGTTGAGATACTTAGGAGAAAGGAGTGGTTTGGATATGTTTGATTACATTTATAATTTTATGTACTTTGAACATTTTGGATTCTGAAGTTATTCTTTAATGTTCACGTTAATTGGTGTTGAGTTTAGGATAAATTCATAAATGTTATTGTAATAATCTTCAGACAAGAGTCTTCAACTATGTTAGTGATATTGTTGAAGATTAGTAGAGGCTATTGGGGTGATATGCATTTTTATAGATTGACGTATTTTTATTTTCTCTTCTATTTGTTGATTAGTTTGCTGATGTTTCCATTAGTAGTGCTTCTATTGGTTTTAATTTTTTATGTATTGGGTCTGGTGTTAGGCTTAGTTGCTCCATTGTAACTGCCCCTAGTAGATAGATGTCTTCTTCTCCAAATATTACTGGTGTTGCTGTGGCTTTACAGCCTTGAATTTCAATTCCAATTTCACCTAAAGATTTAACTAAGACTCTATTATCTACAAGTTTAACTTTAATTTTTCTAATTGATTTTACACCTAGCTTTTCAAGTAGCTTGGATGGTAGAACTGTATAGGTTGAACCTGTATCGACTAATAGGTTTACTTCAAATTTATTTTCTGGATTTTCTGGATTCCAAATTCTAGCCTTAACCTTAAAGACACCCACTTTTCCAGCACCATTAATAGTAAAACTATCTGAAGATAAAAATCCTGCCCATTAACTATTTATTAACTCTAGCTTCTTTTATAAAGGGGATTGATGAGTCTGGAGGAGATCTATTTAAATTGCTAATTGCTAAACTATATGTTTAATGTGACTTATTTTTCCTAAAGATTTTTAATCCATATTCTGTTACTTTTCGATAATGCCTCTTATTTTTGGTCCATGGTGGCGCTTTCCTTTAATGGCTGTGGTTACTATTATTATTAGATCTCTCGCCTCTATGGTTTCTCTTTTTCTCATGTGATCTGCCTCTATTTCTGCTAATTTGTCAGCTATTTCATTTTCCTGAAATAGTGGGGGTAATGGATTTAGAGGGTTTATGATTACCTTTAATTTGAGATAATTGTTGAATGGTCATTTATTGTAGTATAGTGTTGGTGTTGACTGTTGATTTAGCTGTCTGTCTTGTTAATAAAGTTTATATTTAATGTATTACCGTATTTAATGTATGACTGTAATTACTGTTAGGATTGATGATGAGACGAAGAGGATGATGGAGAAGATTAAGATTAATTGGAGTGAATTCATTAGGAATGCCATTAAAAGTAAAGTGAAGGAGGAGGAAAGGAAGAATTTAGCTAAGGCTGTTCTAATTAATGAAAGATTGAGGAGAAAGAGTGTAGGTGAGGCTAAAGCTGAGGAGATTATAAGAAAGTTTAGGGATGAGCGGTATGGAAGTGGTGGTTGACGCATGCATAGTGGTTAAATGGTTTGTAGATGAGGAGGCTTCAGATAAAGCTCTAAAGTTAAGGGACAAGTATGTTTATGGGGAGATAAGTATTAATGCCCCTGAACTCATATTCTTCGAGGTTTTAAATGCATTATACTATAAGAGGTTGATTTCAGAGGATGAGTTAAAAGAGATCTCAGAGGCATTAGAGGCATATTCTTTCACTCTATATCCCCTTAGAGGAGAGTATGCTGAAAAGAGCTCCTCCTAAAGTGTATCTTTCGATACACTTTAGGGTTCATTACTCCTACATATCCTCCACCCCCGACTGCGGGAGCCAGTCATCCATCCTGACTCCCCTCATCGAAGATAGGTTCATTAGGACTCATAGCCCTCAGGATCTCATCAGGCTCAGTATATACCACTAGTCTTATATACAGAAAGTTATATAAGTTTTTGCTGAGGAGGTGCACGTGGTCAAGAAGACCGTTGTAATTCCCGACGACCTGTGGGAGGAGTTCATGCTTAGAGCAGTTAAGAAGTTCGGCTATTATGGTGCTATAAAAAAGGCAATTAGGGAGGCCATAGAGCTATGGTTGGAAAGGGAGAGGAAGTTAGGACAACAGTAATTGGTAAACTTATCGTAGAAAAGCTGGAGGATAGGGCTTGGCTACTACTACTCATGAGGAAGTTCAGGGAAGCTATCGAAATGGCACACTACCTAATGAAATGTGGGAGAGACGTTAATGAAATTCACAGAAGACTAACTAGATTTCTAAGTAATGGACACTATGCACACTCTGCATACTTAAGAGCACGCCTCTATAAAGAGCAGAAGTACCTTAAACTGAGAAAGCCTCAACTATTCAGTACAGGTAGAGCGTGTGAAAGAGGTAATAGGAATATTAGGTTAATATCGACAGATAGAGTTTTGATAAAAATACCACACTCTAATGGAAAACACAGTTGGTTGGAAGCAGAGACTAGATTCGGGAAGAAATATCTACCACTACTACAGGAGTTGATAGAGAGGAGCAGTAGGGGAGAGATGTCGTACGGTGCTAGTATAGTTTTAAGGGAGAGGAACCGTTTCTACATCCACCTCCACATACCCTTAGAGTCGTACGTGAAACACTTCTCCAAGAGGGTAGAGAATGTAGTAGTCGATCACATCGCATCCTTCGACTTCAATCCTGACAGGGTATGTATGGTCATAGTGGATAAGGATGGTGTACTACTAGATGTTAAAAATGAACACTTCCCTGAAGTCACCTCTCATGGATTCCCTAAAGAAAGAGCAGGACATATAAGAAGAGAGAAACTTGCGAAACTGGTGAAGTATGCTTCAGAGCATGGAGTAAGGCATTTCGTGATAGAGAAACTATCTAAACCCAAGAACAAGGGAAGGAGTAGGAGTACTAGGAGAAAGATATCTAAGTTTACAGTAAGGGAGTACACTAAACAGATGGAGGTACTAGTACATAAGGCAGGAGGAGTACTCTATAGAGTGCATCCAGCTTGGACATCCGTCGATGCCATACCTCTAAGCAGGAAGATCGGTTTAGATGTCCATACTACTTCAGCATATCTACTAGCACTAAGATACATAAGCACTAGAAGATACTAAAGACATTAAAACTCACCAACTGTTGATAAGACTATGGAGGTTGCATTTGAGAATAACATAACAGTTTATGATGCATCCTATATAGCCCTAGCTATAATTAAGGGCACATGCATGTATACTGCAGATGAAGGGCTTATAAAAAGATTGAAGAAAGAATATTTAAAATATGTTAAAAGCATAAGAGACATTTAACAAATAAAAATTCAATATAGGATTAATAAAGACTTAAACCTAAACGGCCTCGTATTTTGCTGTTGGCTTGATGTTAATCTTCCAAGTTAAATGTTAATGTTTATGTATGCTTTCGACTTTTAATTTTAATAGCTTCCTATGTTTTTGGATTTTTGATTTGTATTGACGTAGATTTATGATATTAAATTTCAGATTGCTAATGTATGATTCGTCTATATGTATCGTGAATTAGGTTTTAAAAGCATGACGAATTAGTTTGTATAGGTGATATTATGGAGAAGAAGTATATTGTATTTTCAGCATTAATTGCACTGGTGTGTCTAGTTTTATTTACAGTACCCTATGGTGTAGCCTTCAAATCAACTAATAATAGTGAGGAGTTAAAGGGTAAACTTGAAGTTAAAATTTTCAAGGGAACTATAACTTCTATAACGAATACCAGTATAATTGTTATGGGAGATGAGTTTAACGGTGAACTTATAGCTAGAGGAGTCTGGATATACATTAATGATTCACATGTAGGGCGGGGATGCTGGGTTAAAGTTATGGGTAAAATTGAGGAGAATACTGCATTAATTGCCATGGCTTCCATAGAGAAGAATGGAGAAACATTAAATGTGCTACTTGGTTTAGAACAGGATGGCTTAACACTATTTAGACCTAGACTTTTCAAGAGATTTCACACTAAGAATTACTTTGGAATCTATGGAAAAATAATGTCAAAGGGTAGTAATTACATGTTAATTGAGAATCGTGGTCGTAGAGTTGTAGTCGTTTTAAATCCTGATAGTAAATGGTACAAGGCTGGAGAGGGTGTTGTAACATGGAGTGAAGTGAGCAGTGAATTTAAGCAGGAAGATGTTATAAGAGTATTCTATCATAACATTCTAGTTTTAAGGAAAGTTTTCAGAGATGAGTTCAGTATAAATGCAATAATATGGGGTTATAGTGGAGCGATTATAGATCTAACAACAGGTATATCTATAGTCAGATATTTGGGCGAGTAACTTCATTGACACGTCATTGTGCCATTAACTTCATAATTATTTTTTGTTGAAAGTATTGGTATAGAATGATATTGATGTTACGATGAACATTATTTTATGTCTATTTTTTAAAGTGGATTTTAGTAATTTAATCCTCAAAATTCTTTCTTGAATAGTTAACATTGTATCTATACATCATGAGGCTTTGGAAAATATTTAATTTAATGTTTTTTATTTATCTGTGGGGTTGCTATTGAGTGATGCTGTTTTAAAGTATAGGAAAAGGCTTGGTAGGATGCGTAGGGGTAAGAGATTAGGATTTATTATCCCAGTGAAGGGTGAGAAGTTTGCCAGTAAGAGTAAAAGTGAGACTAGAGAGTCTAAGGAACAATAAAATAGTCATTGTCCCAGCACTACTTAATACAGGATTTACATCTGACGAGCTAGATATACATGTACCTAAGGATTTAGCTGAGAAACTTAGTCTTTGGCCTCCGCCTGAAAATTCCTCACTAGAAGTCCTAGATACTGCTGGAGGTGAAGTTTTAAGCTACTTTATACCTAATTCAATAAAACTTACAGTAATAGAGGAGGATAGAACTTCGATAACTATAACATGAACATGTAATGTAATAGTTTCTCTTTATGAAAGTGAAATACTGTTGTCAGATGCTGTAATTGAGGAATTAGAAATAGAAATAGAAATATTGTCGCCAAAATCAGGATTATGGAAATTTAAGGGAGAGGGGAGAATAAGAAAAAGCGTTTAAGTCTAGCTTTGTTTTGAGTTCTTGCTATTGACTAGTAAAATATAATAAATATAATATTGCTTCTTTTGCGATTTATTTCCTATTCTACCATAAAACAGCAAATATAAGAGAATGTATTCAAGAGCTTATGTGATTATGATAAATGAATCTTAAGGGTTTAGTTATAGTTGAATTAAAATTGATGATTTCATTCAAGCTACTAAATTGATGGAGAAGTATGATCTTGACTTTAAAGATTTACTGCGGCTAGCCACAACTTAAAGGTTGACGTAAAGGAAATTATAGCGAGTAATGTTGATTTCACTTGATCTCCCCTTTATGTTGTTATAATTTTATTTCATTTAGGAAGATTATATCATATCTTTTCAGTATTTCTATATGTTTTTCCATTTCCTTTTCTGGTTTTAGGAAGAGGGCTTTTCCCTTAATTTTACTGGCTGCTGCTATTACATAGCAGTCTGTTAATGCTATTTTTAGTTTCTTTTTTAATTCTCCAGCTTGAATGGTGAGGTCATTTATATTTAGAATTTTTAGTTTACTTTTTATCCATTCAATGTATTCTTGGGCTGTTTTATTTGGATTTTGTATTCCGGCGATCTCATATATTCTTGAGACTATATAGAGTGTCTCAGATAGAACTTGTGGAACTGTATAGAGGTTTAATTTCATTTTCAAAAGTTTATCGATTTTATCTAGATGAGGACTTGTCTCGATAATGTATTCAACTAGAATTCCTGTGTCAATAGTTATTCTTAAGTCTCTTGATATGAGAGACAAGTTCCTCTTCCTCCAACTTAAACTCTTCTTTCAATATTTCTTCGACAATTTTTGGATCGATTTTTACTCGAACTGGCTGGAAGGGTTTTAATATGAGGCTTCTGCCTTGGATTTCTACGAGCATTTCATCTCCTTCCTTAACACCTAAGGCTTCCCTCAATTTTTTCGGTAATATTATAATGCCTTTTCTCCTAATTTTAAGTATAACTTTACTCATGGGTTTCACAAAAATGTATAGTTTGATTTAATATTTAAGTTTAACTAATGATGTTGGTTTAACAATTGTTATTTTGATTTTGAAGATGTTCCCTATTAGGTGTAATGGTAGATTTGTGCATTGGTTATTTTTGCTATTAATTCTATGTATGAGGGAGCTAGTTGAATTGTGGTTGGTGGTTTTGTGTCGTGGATTTCTAGTTTTAACTTGTTTTTGGCTAGTGTGTAGGATAGTTTTTGGATGTCGCTTTTAATTGTGGTGTAGAGTGGGACGTTTGCTTTTCCATCTGTTATGAGTATGCCTTGGATCATGGCGTTTGTATTTTTCATTTTAAATGTTTTTGCTAGGTGTATTAGGGTTTGGAGGGCTGAGGGTAGTGGTGTTCTTCCTCCTGTTGGTAGTTTTTCTATTGCTTCTAGAATGTTTTTATAGTTTCTTGTTGGTGGAATTGTGATTTCAGCTTTTCTTCCTCTGAAGGTTATGAGTGCTACATAATCCCTGTTTATATATGATTTTTCTATTAGTTTTTGTGCAATTCCCTTTGCTATACTCATTCTCTTCTGTATACCCATGCTGCCACTTGAGTCTAAAATTATGACTGATAGTTTAGGTGTTCTCTGCTTTCTTATTCGCACTCTTATATCATCCTCTTCTATTTTGAGTGGTAGGGATTTTCTTTTCATTGCTGCTGCATTTATGGTTGCAATTATATCTATGTCTTGTAGTTGTTCATCTCTTGATGGTAGTGTATATGATGTGTGGTAGCCGTGGGGGTAGCCTATAACTGTTGTTCTATAGTTTCTTGATCCATGCTTCAAGGTGTAGCTTGATAATTCTCCTCTAACTTTACTTGGTTTAAATTCTAGGTTTACTTCTGACGCCTTGAATGTTTCCTCTCTATTGCCTGGGGCTTGAATATTGAAATTTGACTCTAAATTGTCTTGGTGATTTTTTCTACTAGTTTGGGATTTACTTGAATTGTGGGTGTGGTTTTCATGGTGGCTGGATGGTGGAGGTGGAATTTGTGGTGGTTTTAGGGGTTCTGATTTTAATCTGTGTGGTAGTGCTAGCTCCATTGCCTTTTTCAAGTCTTCATATGTAACCTTTCTTCTTCCATTTAATGCTGCTATTGCCTTTGCAGTTTTCACTGTTGTTATTTCAGCTCTATGTGTTTTGATGTTTAGTTTGATTATTGTTTCTATTAGGAGTTTTAGTAGCTCATCATCTATGATTGTGCTTTTAATTATCTCTCTTGCCTTTATAATGGAGTTTCTAAGCTGCTTCTCCTTTTCCTCATACTTCCTGTAGAATGATATTGTATTTGAATGGAATTCTTCTACTCTCCTTACTATTTCAGCTCTTTCTTCAGGATTGTTTAATGCTTCAATTTTTACATAGAGGCCGAATCTGTCGAGGAGTTGGGGTCTTAGTTCTCCTTCCTCTGGATTCATACTTCCCACTAGGATGAATCTTGCTGGATGTCTGAATGATATTCCTTCTCGCTCAATAATATTCCATCCCATTGCTGCTGCATCTAGTAGTACATCTGCAACATAGTCGTCTAGTAGGTTTACTTCGTCGATGTAGAGGATGTTTCTATTGGCTTCAGCTAGTAGTCCTGGTTGGAGGGCTCTCACACCTTCTCTTAATGCTCTTTTTATATCTATGGTTCCAACTAGCCTATCAACTGTTATGCTTAATGGTAGGTCTATAACTCTCATTTTTCTCTTAGCTATCTTCAGTTTACCTCCACTTGTTAGTTTGTCATAGCATGTATCACACATTTCTAGTGGATTATGTGGATTACAGTTGAATGGACATCCATCTACAACTTCGATTTCAGGCAGTACTTGGGATAGGGCTCTTACTAGTGTTGATTTACCTGTTCCCTTTTCACCGCTTAAAAGTACTCCTCCTATTGTTGGGTCTATTGCACAGCAGAGTAGGGCTAACTTAGCTTTCTCTTGTCCAACAATTGCTGTGAATGGGAGAACTAGCTTTCTTTCATGTCTACTCATAATTCAATCCTCCCCCTTTGACTGTTTTGCGTATTTTTTAGTCAATTTTTCCCATGCATCACTAATTTCTATCATTTTACTTTTCCAATTCTCAATTTCCTCTGGGGTATACCATGTGATGCTACTTCCCTGAATGAATCCTTCACTAGTTATGTTTTCTTCAAGTATTCCTTCAACTTCAGCATATGTTTCTCTGAGTTTTTCTAGGATTTCCTTTGGAGGTTTCCATAGATTTCTTTCTGCTGCTTCTATTAGTCTTCTCAGGATTTCTTCAAGTGCCCATACATTGTTTTCTTCAAACCATTTCTTCATTTCTTCATTTAAAATGTATGTTTCAGCGATTTCATTGAAGATCCAGTTGCTGACTTGCTTGGTGGTTGCCGACCACCCGTATAAGTGGAGTATTTTTCTTGAAAATTCATTTGCCCCTCTATAGCCATGTTTCTTCATCTCGGAAATCCATAGGGGGTTGAGGAGTTTTGCTCTAACAATTCTTTCAACTTCATTTTTAATGCTTCTAACTCCTGTTAGACTTACATCTCTAGTATCTACTATTACTGCTTCAATGTCGCTTCTCCCTGTTATACTTTTTATTGTATTATAGAATCCTCCTTGATAGGAGAAGTAGCAGCAGCAGTTGAGTAGGTCGTGTTCATCGCTTGCATGATTTCTAGTTACTAGGTCTACGTTGCTTAGGTTTAGGATGAAGGCTTCTGGACTTGGCTTTCCAAAGCTGTTTTTAGTGTACATGTAACATCCCCATTGAATCCATGTTTTCGCTAGGTCTTCATCCTTTTTCCATGCTGAGGCTTCAATTGCATAGTTGACTCCAGCGCCATATGTTCCAGGTGGGCTACACCAAACTCTACATTTTGCTTCTTCAATATCGTCTTTACCCATTTGCTTCAACTTTTCCAGATAGTCTAGATAATGTTTTTTAACATAGTTTAACTCTATTGGCTCGTCTAGCATTATGACTTTTGTAACAGCCTTATCTATTAGGTATATGTAGTTTGGAAGTGTGTCTCTAACTATTCCACTTATCCTAACTACTACATCTATTCTAGGTCTTTTAAGTTCATTTAAAGGTATTACTTCAACATCCTTAATGGAGCCATTTACTCCCCATACAGGTTTAGTTCCAAGTAGATATAGTATTTGGGCAAGTTGTTCTCCATCAGCCTTATATGCGTCGAGACTCCAAAGCCAGTGGCCAATGCTCTCTGGATGTCTACCATACTTTTCAAGATAATAGTTAATCAGCTTATTTGCGGTTTCAACTCCAATTTTCCATGCTGCTGGTGTAGGTATGATTGTTGGGTCAACTGCATAGAAGTTTCTACCAGTGGGTAAAATGTCTATTTTTCCTCTAGTAATTGCTCCTGATGCTCCTGGCTCAATATAGCCTGCTTCTAATCCTATTAGAAAGCCATCATATTCACGGCTACATTTCTCTATTCTCTCAGCTAACTCTAGTGCCCTTCTAAAGACATTTACTAATTTTTCAATTTTCTTCATTTTAACCTCTAGAATATTTAACACCTCCAGTTAAATCCTTTAATTCTTTATTAAGAGTTTTAATTAGTAGTTGGATGTCAAGCTTATTGGAAGTAACTCCTAATTCTAGGAGTTTAGAAATAATTTTGACAGCTAATTTATGTAGGAGGTTTAGGGTTTCAGAATTAGTTAAACCTAGTCTATTAAGTTTGTTTGGCTTCGATCTTAACTCATCATAATCTAAATCTAAGTATTCAGCTAAGGCTCTCCTTATTGATGGGAGTTCATGTGAATCATATGCCATTGCAGTTGCAACATATTCAGCTATCCTAGTTTTATTTTTTGGTGGTTTCCCAAATACATGTAGTCCAGCTTCTATTTGAGTATTCCTAACAGTACTTACATATCTGTGAATTTCCTCTACTACTCTTTCTTCATCTTCACTTTTAATTGGAATGTTATGTTTCTCAGCTTTCTCCACTAGCTCATCATAGATTATTTTAGCTCTCGTAAAGTCTCCTAACTGTTTTGCATGGGAATATTGTGCTAATAGTAGGTTTATTTCATCTAGTACATCTGCCATCATCATTGACGGATACATATGGTCAACAATTGTTGCATAGCTTCTTCTCTTAGCTATGACTCCCTCCATTGGATTAGATACCACATAGACATATAGGTGTGGAGTGTCATCTATGGAGATTTCAGGCCAGCATGATGGTGATAATCCTACACTTTTGCCTGGTCTAAACTCTAGGGTTCCATGGGTTCCAAAGTGAATTATTACATCGGCTTTAAAGACTCTTGTAATCCATCTGTAAACTGCTAGCCATTGATGGGGAGGTGTAACTGTTGGATCGTGAAGTATTCTACATGCTTTTCCATCGCATATTGGACCTGCACATCCAAATTTAGGTTGAGTTGTAATGAAGATGTTGCCAAGTAATATTCCTGGAATGACAAACTTCCCATTATAGATCATGCCTACTAGTTCCCTTGAAATTCTTTCTTCCAATACATCTATTGGATGTCCCCAATCATTAATCATCTTTTCTCTAATGTTTGATGGGAGCTCATTAAACCACTCCATATACTTGTTGGCGTCGACAAAGTCTACTGCGCCTCCACTCTTAACAATGTCTTCAATTGAAGTCCATCTAAACTCGCTTATTGCCTTCCTTTCTAGGAACATTTTAATTAGCTCGCTTCCTGTTTGAGGTAGTGTTTTACCTACATTGTATCCATAATCCTTTAATTTGTGTAGAAGCTTAACAATGCTTTCAGGGACATCTAAGCCGAATCCAACAGCTATGTTTGCCTCTAAATTTTTACATGGAGGATTGATTAGGATGAATGCAATTTTGCGTTTGCTTGGAGGCTTTTTCTTCAGTTTAATCCAATTCTTAACTCTTCTAGCAATATATTTGGTGTGGGGTATGTATGCTTCATATGACTTAACGCCACTTGAATCCATTTTAGATCCAGCGATAAATATTGGTTCAATTAAGCCGTCAACTTCAGGCATGATGACTCTATAAACTTGAGATAGATAGTCAACTCCTTTTTCATCTTTAAGCCATTCCTCTATGCTCTGGGATAGTGAGGTTACAGTGCTAATTATTGGTACATTTAACTTTTTAAGTAATTCAATTCCTGAAACAAGTTTAAATCTTTGACGTTTATTTTTACTCCATCTTCCATGATCTAATAGGAAGAATGATGTTAAATTAACAATGCCTTCCACAATTGGATTATTCTTGATGAAGAAGAATTTTCGAATACTATCTTCAGTGGTTGGAGTATTTAGAAGCACATCTTTAAATCCATAGGTGAAAACTGGGATTACTCCCATACCTTCAGATTCTAAGGCGTCAATAACTTTTTCAATGTGATTGAGACGTTCATAGATTGCATAACTCCTATAAAATAGGAGTCCAACTAAGGGCTTCGAGGCATATGGATATTTTTCCAAGTATTTTTCTGTGGATTTGAACAGTCCAATTTTCGGGTGAAGTATTCCATGCCATGGAACTTCCTCTAGTCTGCCTACTTTGACGTTGAAGCCTATTGCCTTGAGGATTAAGTGAACTAGGTTTCTCAAGTTATTCTTGCCACCTGTCTTATAGTATGCTGCTGCCTTGGAGATGATTTGAAGGTTAGTGGAGGATAAATGTTCATATGTGTCTGATAGAGATATTATTACTTTCGCTTTTCCATTCTTAACTGCTTCTTCCACATCTTCTGGAAGCCTGCTGGAGTAGATTAGGATTGCATCTGCTTTTCTTATGAATTCTACGTGCATTGAGGATAGGATGTCACGGATGGCGATATATTTAAAGTTATGTTCTTTAGCTTCTTCAGCAAGTACCTTTGATAGTGCTGGTAGTGCTATTGCTCCATAGCCAATTATGAATGCAAGCCTAGTCATGTTGTCATCCTCAGGGGTATTATGAATGGGTGTGGGATTTCTAAGACTTTTACTTCGACTCCATAGACTTCCTTAATGTTTTCAGGTGTTAGAACTTTGCTAGGTGTTCCAGCGGCGAATATCTTTCCATTCTTTAGCATGACAATATAGTTGGAGAATCTTGAGGCTAAGTTTAAGTCGTGCATTGCCATTACAACTGTTAGAGTATAGTTTTCAGCTAGATTCTTTATGAGTCCGAGAATTTCCAGTTGATGCTTTAAATCTAAATTGCTTGTAGGCTCATCTAGTAGTAGTACTTCGGGTTCTTGAGCTAGAGCCCTTGCTATGAGGACTTTCTGTCTTTCCCCTCCACTCAACTCGTCGAAGAACCTGTTAGCTAAATGTTTTGCTCCAACCTTTTCGAGGGAAGACCATGCAATCTTCAAGTCACGCTTACTTAAACTCCAATTTACATATGGGCGTCTACCAAGTAAAACTACTTCAAATACTCTTAATGGAATGTGGGGTGGATAGATCTGAGGTAGATATCCTATTTTCCTGGCAATTTCCTTTAAGTTGAGCCTACTTATTTCACTTCCATCTAGAATTACTGTCCCAATTTTAGGTTTCAAAATATTACCTATACATCTAAGCATGGTTGTTTTTCCAGCTCCATTTGGACCTATAATTGAGGTTACCTTTCCCTCCATAAACTCTATGGTAACATTGCTTAATGCTTCAATTCCATCATATGTAATTGTAACTCCTTTAACCATAATTTTTACCGCCATATCTCCCTCCTCGCCTTGAGTAGTAGGTAGATGAATAGTGGTACTCCGAGGAAGGCAGTTACAACTCCAACTGGAAGTTCTATTGGAGCTAAGATGACCCTTGCAATTGTATCAGCTGATAGGAGGATTATTGCCCCTAGTAAGAGGGAGCAAATTATTGAAAATCTATAGTCTACTCCGATAATGAGTCGAGCAATATGGGGTGCAACTAAGCCGATGAATCCAATTGGACCAGTTGTACAGATTACAATTGCAACTGCTAGGGCAGATAGAATTGAGCAAGCAAGTCTAGTGTGCTCTGGATTTGTTCCTAGACTTCTAGCTACTTCTTCGCCCATTGTAAGTGAGTTTAAGTCCCATGCATACTTGAATAGGGTTATGCAAATTAATATTGATGGAGTAACCAGGTGGAGTCTACTCCAATTAGCTAGGGCGAGGTCGCCCATCATCCAGTGGATGAGCATCTTCAACTGCCATTCTTGAGCTATATACTGGAGGAGTGTGATTAGAGCTGAGAAAATATAGGTCATGGCAATGCCAGATAATATGACTGATTCTGAAGTCATACCCTTAATTTTAGCTATAAAGAGGGCTATTAAACATGAAATTAATGCGAATAGGAATGCATTGGCCATTATAATATATGGGCCAAATCCAATTAAGCTTACACCCAGAACTATAGCTAGTGCAGCTCCAAATGAGGCTCCCAAGCTAACACCTATAGTGAAGGGGCTTACAAGAGGATTTCTCAATACGCCTTGTAGAGTAATTCCTGAGGTAGCGAGTGTTGCCCCTGCAATTAAAGCCATTAAGGCTCTTGGAACCCTAATATTCCAGATAATTGTCCAAGAAATAGGATTTAAATTAGCGTTAGGAGTGAATATTAGAGTTAAAATTTCAATTGGACTAATATATACTACGCCAATACTTACTGATACTAAAAAAAATATTGGAATAGCTAGAGTTAGCAGTGCTAATATGATGACCTTCCTACTAGCCCATTGGGTATATCCAGATTCCATCATACTTGACACCTAGTAATTCTTCTAGAAATTGTTTATGGAAAGCGACTGGATCTAAGTCATTGAAGACTTCTGGATATAATATTTTTGCAATATAAGCTAATTCAGCTACTAGGCCAAATGTGTCATGAAGCATATCACTACATATTAGGTAGACTTTGCCGTCTCTTACAGCTTTAATTTCACTCCAGCCAGCTCTCTCCATAATTTCAGTTCTAATTGCTACTAGTGGAGATGGATCAACTGCTCCATATGGTTGAAATTTGCTAGCTGATATAGCCTTGATTATTATGTCTGGATTTTTCTCGATAACTGCTTCAGAACTTATCTTTGGATATGTTACTGGCGAGTCTGCAAAGACATTTATTCCACCAGCAAGTTTCAGTAGTTCATCCCATCCGCTTCCAGGTCCAGCTGCAACATAGTCTCTATAACCTTCAATGTAAACTCGAACTCTCTCTTCAGCTGGAATATCCTTCACGCGGCTCTTAATAGTCTCAACAATGCCTTTCCAATAACTCACAAGCTCTTCAGCTCTATCAGTCTTATTAACTAGCAGTCCAAGAAGCTTAACTTCAGTGAAAAGTGTATCAATTTTGTAGAAGTCAAGTCTTATAACCTTAATACCTACTGGTTCAAGTTTTTCTTCCAATTCCTCTGGCTTAGGCCATCTAACGTAGCTTATAACAACGTCAGGTTTAGTTGCTATTATGGCTTCAATATTGGGTTTAAATGAAGTACCAATCACAGTTACATTTGGAGCCCAGGGATCACCTACAGCATACTTAGTTATGCCGACAATAGCATCCTTCATTCCAAGTGCAATTAAGACTTGAGCACTATCTGAAGTTAATGTGGCAATCTTCTCTAGTGGCCATGGAACCGTAACGTATCTTCCTGCACTATCGACAATAGTGATGCTTTTTCGCTTTTCTTCGATTGGTGATGGTGTAGGTGTTTGTCTACCTAGCCAAGCATATCCAGCGGCACATGATACTATTACGAGTGTGATTATTAATGCTATCTCTAATCTTGTAACGCCCTTTCTATGTTTATATTTTAAGCGCCCCATCATTCTGGTAACACCTTTTGCAAGAAAGGTAACACTTCTGAAAATATTTAAACATTACCATATGGTCAATAAATTTAGAAATAGATTGGTTGACAACTTGATTGATGTCAGATATTTCCTATTTAGTTGCATAGTCTTGTGAGTCAACTTTAAACAGTTAAGATCTAAAACTTAGGCTTATTGTTACTTTTCTTTAACAAGTAGTTGAAGGTGGCGATTATAATCGTTATATGTAGTTAAGTTGTTTATCTCCTTGTTCTTTTTAATATTTTAATTTTTACTGGTTTTCTATGCATAGGATTGTGTCTTTTACTCTTCTTATGAATCTTGGGCATTTACTGCATTCTGATGGGAGTATTACGTTTCCATCTTCTGGGCATGCTAGTACTTCTATTGAGGCTATTCTATATCTTGGTGGCTGTGGCTTTTTGTTGAATATTTTTTGGAAGTCTTTTAGTGTTAGGATTGGAGTTAGGAAGTCTTCTATGTCTATGACTAACTGGATTTTTCTAATTTTTGTATATCTTATTGGTTTACTTTCCAGTTTCTTTTCCTCCTCTTCCCCTCAAAATTTCTAGCCATGGATTGTCTTGCATGTATGATGGTAATCCTGGAAGTTTAACTTTGGTTTTTACTGGTTTTTCTATTATTATTGGTTTTATTGGCTTTGCTTCACCTATGTTTTTGATTATTTGGTTGAGTTGACCTTCTATTTTTTGGATTTGGTTTTCTATTTTTCTTAGTCTTCTTGATATCTGTTTTATTTCTTCTGCTAGGTTTGCTTCTAAAATTATTTTTGGTTTATGTTTCTTTGCTGGTAGTACTTCTCTTAGTTTTTCGCCTGTCGATATTATTAGTCCTATTCCCATTTCCCTTAATATTTCACTGTCTATTATTGTTGCTATTAGGCTTGGAATTACAATGTATATCATGTTGCATTGTTCTTTTAGTGCTGATGTTTCCATCATGAATTTTATTAGTTGACTACTATTTCTAACCGCCTTGGCTGGTAGGATGTTTATGAATATCTTTTCTTTTCCATTGGTGAAGGCTAGTGTTGGCTTTATTTCTAGATGTCTAATTTCATCTTCATCTAGTTGGATGAGGTTTTTGCTTTGGAAGTATTGCTTAATTTTTTCTATTTCCATTTTATTCACGTATTTTTAGCCATCCTTCCATTCTTTCCCATTTCCATTCATATTTTTCTGGTACTGCATATCCGTAGACTATGCACCCTCTCCATACACTGTATTTTGGTTCTTCTGTTATTTCGACGTTTACATTTTCTATTCCCTTTTCTTTTAGTAGGATTTCTATTTTTGTTACTGAGTTTATTGCTGTTGGCTTGAATTCCTGTGGTGCTTTCCATTGGAAGTTTCCTCCTGATAGTAGTATATGTCTATATAGGTGTGGTTGTAGTTCTACTGGGCATCTTTCAGCTGCCTCTATTATTGCTTCTCCAAAGTCTATCATTCCTCTAAAGTATATGTCTCCAATTTTCACGTCTTTTGGTTTTGGCATTCCTCTTCTAAAGTAGCTTTGATATATTTCATGGTTTGGATTGAATACGTATTCTCCTATTAGAAATCTAGTCCAGCTTTCCATACCTAGATCTATGATTATCCTTGTATTTGGCACTCTGATTTTCGCTCTATATTTTTCTGGATTTTCCTTTGCTTCTCTAATTGCTTCATTTAGATTTCTTGGTATTAATCCAATTTTCTCTTTAACCATTGTTACTAATGCTTCTTCTCTTGCTAGGTCTCCATAGCCTGCATCCTTTAAAATTTCACTTGTTAATGTGTTTGCATCGCTTCCTCCTCTATTAAGTGCAACTATGGCTGCACGTATTGGGTAGCGGGATATTGGGCATATTTGAGTGTTTCCATGTCCGCTTTCTAGTACTATGCATGTTGGCACTTTATGGGCTATTGCTACTGCTAGTGGTTGGGGTATTATTGTTACTGCCTTTACTAGTTTTTCTTCTTCATCTATTTTTCTATGGATTTCAAATAGTTTTTCATACATGTATCTTGGCGCTACTGATGATAGTGATGCTACTACATAGAAGCCCTCAAAGTCTGGTTCTGGTGGCTTGAATTGCTTTAAGCCATACTTTGTTAACTCGTATACTACTCTCCATGCCTTTTCATCATCTCTTGCAATTACCCCATTTCTCATTGGGTAGATTAGTCTTGTTGATAGGTCTTCTGTTGCTTCTAGGTATAGTGGTATGTCTTTTCCAACTATTACGTCGCTTGGTACTGCCATTATTTGATACATGATTGATGTTGTGTCTGGGAAGTATCCTCTATTTTCAACTATTTCTGGTGTTTCCCCTAGAGTTATTGGCCCATACTTATAGTAGCTTGTCCCATAGTCTTCTGCGAAGGTATATTTTCTCTTATATTCTTCACTCAATTCTAGTCAACTCCTCAATATCCTTTTTATATATTTTAATCAAATATTTCTTTAAGGCTTCTCTAATTAGCTCTGAGGTTGTTAAACCTAGTCTTCTAGCGTTTTGAATGTAGGAGTGTTTTATTGAGCTTGGAACTCTTACTGATAGAACTTTTAATGTTTCACCTTCACATAATATTCTTATGATTTCACTTGGCTTTAATCCATTTCCCCTAAATTTTCCTCTAATATTGAATATTTTCTTCTTATTATATGCTGTGAGCCATATTATTTGTCCTCCAAAATCTATTATTGCTGAGAAGGATTCCTCACTTTCTCCAAGCCATTTTAAATTATAGCTTTTAATCCAGTTCTTCAATCTATTAAAGTCTATTTTGCCCTTAACTGATATTGACAAGATACATTTTGAATTAAATTTTAATGCTGTTTGGAATAATTTGTCTATGAATTCTAGGTTCTTGGTTTTTGAGATTCTCCATATCATTGATATAGTTTTATTTGATTTTTGTGGGTATTGGAAAACACTTATAGATCCACTTTTAAATATGTGTGATCCACCCTTAAAACCTACATATTCCTCAATATTCCTTAATTTTTCCAAGTATTCATATAGATAGTCTTGTAATTCGAAGTTTCCTGTTTGTTTGAAGTATACTTTTATTCTTCCTGTAACTTCAATCATTTTATTTCACCATTAAACTTGTTTATTGCTTAGTTTGGTGATTTAGAAGTTATATGGCTTCATTCTCTTTGACTTATGGTATAATTCATGTTCCTCTATTAAGTGTCTTAAGACATTGCTTAGGCTCCTTGCCTTCAATTTATTCTTTAGCTTTAACAATTGAATAAACACGTCTTTTTTTATCTTGATTGTTATTTGGTTTGACATTAAATCACCATGCGTATACGAATTAAATTATTATTTAAAAAATAGATGTCCACTTGGGGGGAGGGGGTAGGTGAAATCTCTCAAGTCTATTAAAGTTTTGGTGATATGCTAGATTATAGGATAAATTTAATGTAAACTACTTAATGGTTTAATGAATTTTTGTGGATGTGGTGTGTTGAGTTTTCATTCGTTAACCTTAATTTTAATATGTTACTATTTCTAGTTCTGTTATGTTTTCGTAGTGTTTCCTGTTTCTAGTCACTAGTTTTAGTCTATGTGTTATGGCTGTGACTGCTATTATAAGGTCTGCTAATCCTATTGGTTTTCCAATTTTTATTAGGTGTGCTAGTTTTTCAGCTGTTTTTCTTGCTATTCTTTCCGTGTAGGGTATTATGTCGAAGCGCTTTAATTCTTGCTCGGCGATTTTTAGTTTTTCTTTTAATTTGGCTTTGTTCCTCCAGTGTGATAGATATACACCAAGCATATATTCATGGAAAGTTATAGTTGAAATTGCCACATATGCTTTTTCTTCATCTATCTTTCTGGCAAGTTTTACTGCTTCTGTCTTTCCTCTTATAAGGTCTATTAAATAACTGGTGTCTAGTAAATACATTTTTTCACTTCTTTTTGATCAGCTCTCTAATTCTCTTTAAGTCTGCTATTAATGTTGCTTCTCTGATTTTCTCTATCAGTTCTGCTCCTTCCTCTGTTATTGTTTTTGATCCAGCTATTTCAAGTAAGCTTCCCCTTCTTGAGGATAGAAGCTTTTTTATTACATCGCTAAAGCTTTCCCCTGGACCTTTTAGCTTTTTTAGTTCTTCATAGACTTCATCTGATATCATTATTGTTTTCGCCATAAAATCACCATGCATATGTATATACATATACATATTTATGCCTTTTATTGTTATTTTATTAAGTTTGTCGATATCACCGCCTATATTTCTGATATTGTTTTTACGAATTCTGTTACTAGTTTTATTGTGTTTTTTAGGTCTTCTATGTGGGTTATTGCTACTGGCCCATGTATGTATCTGCATGGTACTGCTACTGTTCCACTTGGTATTCCTGCTTTTGTTAGATGTATTGCTCCTGCATCTGTTCCTCCTGCTGGTATCTTTTTGAATTGGAATGGAATGTTCTTCTTTTTTGCTACGCTGACTAGTGTTTTTAGGATTTTTGGATGTGTTATGGTTGTTCTGTCTACTATGGTTATTACTGGTCCGCCTCTGAGTTTGGCTGATATTCTATCTCTCCTTACACCTGGTATGTCGTTGGCGAATGTTCCTTCTAGAGCTAAGGCATAGTCGGGATAGATTTGCCATGCTGCTGTGCGTGCTCCTCTTAATCCTACTTCCTCTTGTACTGTTCCTACTGCAGTTAGATTGAATGGTGTGTTCTTTAATGCCTTGAATACTTGTATTAGTACTGTGCATCCAGCTCTGTCGTCGAAGGCTTTTCCCATTAAGTACCCCCCGTCTAGCTCTATGAATTTGATATCGAATACACCTGTTGTTCCAATGGTTACTCCTTTTTCTTCAACTTCCTCTTTACTGCTTGCTCCAATGTCTATGAATAGATCCTCTATGGGTATTACCTTCTCTCTTTCCTCTGGCTTCATTATGTGTGGTGGCTTTGTTCCAATAACTCCTTTTACATATCCTTTCTCACCTTTTAGTAGTATTCTCTGTCCTGGCATTACTCTATTTACTATTCCTCCTAATGTGTGGAAGCGTAGGAATCCATTTTCAGTTATATTTGTTATTAGGAAGGCTACTTCATCCATGTGGGCTGTAATCATTATTTTTGGATACTTGTCTCTTCCATGGTGATGGAAGAATATGTTTCCAAGCTTGTCAACTTTAACTTCATCTGCAACTTCTTCAAGTTCTTTTCTTAATATTTCACGTACTTCATCTTCACTTCCAGGCGGTCCAAAGGCATTTGAAAGTGAAGCTAAAAGTCTTACTTCATCCTCCAATTTTAACACCATTCTTCACTTAACTTCTCTCTTGTAGTTAAGCCTTATGTGTTAACAAGGCTTAAGGGTATCAGGCCGCTATACTATATTCAGCTTATAGGGATTATACTTGTTTCAATTTATGTTGCATTTAGCCTTGAGGATATACGTTTCACTGCCGAGATGGTAAATGGACTGGTGTTATAAGTCTAATTCAAAACTCAACTAGAGTTTCAGCGATGCTTATTGGAGGATACTTGTATCAAAATGTGAATCCAGAATTTGTCTTTATAATTCCATAATAATTGACTTGTTTATTAGGATGCCTATATTGAAAACTGTTCCTGAAACACTTAGAGAGAAGCTTTAGATGTATTTCAAGAGTTTTCTGTTAATTTATCTAGGTATTTTATTGTTGATGTTCTAGGTTTGCATGAAATTTACTTTATGAATTATAAGTTATTATCACCTTTTCTTAGGGGTTTCTTAGGGTTGATGTTGACATATTTGTCGCACTTTATTGTTAGTAGGGAGTTAGATTTTAAATATCTGCTACACTTTAATTTTCATGGTGATTTATTGAGTATAAGTTCTGATCTTTATGAGTTTATTGTTAAGGTTGTGGAGGATAAAATTAGGGATTTAAAGGTGAGGAGAGAGGATTTTGAGAAGCTAGTTAAAGCTGTCAATAGGCTTTCTAATACTCAAGTCAAATTTGAAGAGAGATTAAATGAATTAGTTAAGAGGATTAATGAATTGACCTTGGCTCAAGCTAAAACTGAGGAGAGATTGAATGAGTTAATTTCAGTTCAGACTAGAACTGAAGAGATGATTAATCGTTTGGCTTTAATGGTTGATAAGCTTGTCTCTGGAATAAATTCTTTAAGAGTTGAGGTTGGTAGGTTAAGTGAAACTATTGGATTCGGACTTGAGGATATTGCGAGAACTGTTCTTCCAGGCTGGTTGCATAAACATTTAAATATTGATATTGAGGGTTTGAGTAGAAGGTTTTTCATTGTGGATGGAGAGGAGATTGAGGCTAATCTTTATGGAGTTGGTAGGCGCGGAGACATTAGAGTAGTAGTTTTAGGGGAGGTTAAGTCTAGAATTTATGAGAGGGATGTTGATGCCTTTCATTTTAAGCTAGAAAAATTGAGGAGAGTTGTTGAAGGAGAGATTATTCCTGTTATGTTTGGTTATTTGATTCATCCTTCAGCTGAGGTTAAGGCTAAGGGGCTTGGAATATTTCTTGTGGCATCTTATATGAAGTGATTTAGATTTACTTGATTACTTTAACTGTTATGCTTAGTAGTTTCCTAATTCTTTCTTGTATGTTTCATATAGTTTTATTCCCCATTCTTCAATGTCTCTTAGTCTTCCTAGGAAGAATCTTAGTACTGGTGGTTCATAGATCCATTCTAGTCCCTTCATTAATTCTTTATGCTCATATAGCCATAATATTCTGTCCACAGCGTAGTCTACATGTGATTTTAAATATACTCTTCTTGGGAAGGCTATTCTTACTAGTTCTAAGTCTGAGAATACTTCTCTTCCCTCTTCATCTCTTTCCATTGACATTGTCCCTCTTTCCATTGCTCTTATTCCTGATGCTATGTATAGGGCTGCTGCTAGTGTTCCTGCTGGATACTTATCTTGTGTTAGGTGTGGTAGGAATCCCATTGCATCTAGGTGGACTCCTAGTCCTCCAGGTGGCATAACAACTGGTATTCCCTCTTTGTCTAGTTTTTCTGCAAAGTATTTGATTAATTCTACTTCTGCTCCTATTATGGCTTCATTAATCATTTCTCTTAATCCCACTGTCATTGCCGCTAGTTCCCTCATTGACATTCCACCATAGGTGAAGAAGCCTTCATATACTGGTAGCCATTCCCTCATTTTAGTGGCGTATTCTTCATTATTTGTTGCTATGAACCCTCCTCTTACACATGTAATTTTTCTTGTGCTTGCATAGAATATATCTGCATAGCTGCACATTTCCTTCACTATTTCAGCTATACTCTTATTCTTATAGCCTGTTTCACGTTGCTTTATTAAATATGCATTCCAGTCCATCATGCTTCCATCTAAAACTAGCTTTATGTCATTTTCACTGCATATTTCTCTTACTTCTCTTAGGTTTTCCATTGAGAATGGTTGACCTCCAATTAGATTTGTTGCGGCCTCCATTCTTACGAATGCTATATTTTCTTTCCCATACTTCTTTATTACTTCCCTTAACTTCTCAGTATCCATATTTCCTTTGAAGGGATGTGTACTCTTAATTTTTAATGCCTCATCGGTATATAGTTCTAAAATTTTTCCTCCTGCAAGTTCGAAGTGTACCTTGGTTGTTGTGAAGTGATAATTCATTGGTATTACTTGTCCTGGTTTAATGAAGGTTTTCGCTATTATGTGTTCTGCTCCTCTTCCTTGATGGGTTGGTAGTACATAGTTGAAGCCTAAAATCTCCTTTACTGCATCTGTGAATTCATAGAAGTTTTTGCTTCCAGCATATGAGTCTTGGGTTGAAATCATGGCTGCTAGCTGGTCTATACTCATGGCATTTACGCCGCTATCTGTTAGCATGTCTAGGAAGATATGCTCGTTTTTTAGTAGAAAGGTGTTCCATCCTGCTTCTCTAATATATTTTAATCTTTCATCTATTGATGGTAGGCTTAGTTTCTCTATGTATCTTACTCTATATCCATCTACGTATAGTTCTCCACCTCTAAATGACTTTACAATTATCATTTTTTCACCAGTAAAATTTTAGGTTTGTATGAGTATAAGAACGTTGTAGTTAAAGTTTATCTTTTAGTTAAAAGTTAATGATTGTCTAGCTTTAATAATTAGCTTTAATTTAATTGGCTACTATATACTGTTTAGTGGTGTTTCATGAGGTTTAAATGTGGATTATATGGTAGGCCTATGGTTGAATTGGTTGGAGAGGCCTATAGGCTTGGTTTCGATGCAGTCTTCACTTCTCCTTCAAGGGAGGTTGCATTGAAGGCTAGAGAGCTTGGACTACTTTACGCTCCACTTGTTTGGATTCCTAAGACTGTTGATTTAAGTTTAGGTGTTGTTGATGCTTGGGGTAGGGGCGGTCTTTTCGCATTTAATAATTCTGGATGTATATTGAATTCATCTTTAATGGAGAATATTCTTTTTAGGATTGAGAGGATTGTTGATGAAACTGAAGCTGATGTAATTATTCTTGATGCATTGAGATTTCCAAGTCCTCATGACATGGAATTGTTTTTCTCATGTTTTTGTGGGTATTGTAGAGATTTCATGGAGTCTTTAAATATTAATCCTATAGAGTTGGCTGGAAATATTAGGAGGGCTGTTAGAAATTTACACTTATATCCGCATTTAAGTCCACTTGAACTTCATTCTCTACATATACTCTTCTATGTAAGGCAGAGGGCTGTTGAAAATGTATTGATTAATATTGATGATTTAGCTAGAAGTCTTGGTGTAGAGCTTTGGGGTGCATTTTTCCCGCCTAGTTTAGCTTGGATGGTTGGTCAGAACTATGCTGTATTAAAGAGGTTTATGGGTCAAATTCATGTAATGCTATATCACTCTGGTAGAGGTGCTGCATGTTTAAATCATGAGTTAGCTTCCTTGACTAGATTGATTTCAAATTTTTCTGGAGTTAGCTTGGAGGATGCATTAAATGTTTCATCATATTTAACTGGTGTTAAGGTTGATTTTCCATTTAATATGTTGGAGGAAGAATTACCATTAAATATTATTTGTGGTGAGTATTTGAGGGCTAGGCAGCTTGTAGATGATGCTATTCCAATATTCTGGTTTGATGAGCATTTTAATTCAATTTTAAGGGAAATGAAGGGTCTTTTTGATGTAATGGCTGTTTTTAGGCTGTTTCAGTTTATTCGATAAATTTAAATATTTTTGTATACTTTTAAATACTTGATAGATAATGGAGAAGCTGTATAAGCTTAGTGAGTTCGCTAGAATGCTAGGTGTTGCTCGTATCACGGTTGTTAAGTGGATTAAAAGTGGTAAAATTAGAGCGGTAAATATTCATGGTAGATGGTATATTCCAGAATCAGAGCTCGAGAGATTAACCGGGGGGTTATATGCTGAAGTAAAGAGGATAGCAATCTATGCTCGTGTAAGCGGTAATACTCAGAAAGACGACCTAGAGAGACAGATAGCTTCACTAGAGGACTATGTTAAGAAACATTTCCCGAAGTCAGAACATATTGTTGTAAAGGATATTGCTAGTGGATTAAATGAGGATAGAAGAGGACTAAGAAAACTCATTGAGATGTCTAGGAAGAGACAGATAGATGCCGTAATAGTAGCTTACAAGGATAGATTAACTAGGTTCGGGTTTACACATCTTGAAGAATTGTTTAAAGCGTATGGTGTTAGAGTTATTGTAGCATTCCATGAAGAGCCGAAAGACTACTATCAAGAGCTTGTTGAGGACCTTATCGCTATTGTTACCAGTTTTGCTGGTAGAATCTATGGTAAACGTAGTAGGAAGTATAAGAAGGTGGTGAAAGCAGTTGAACAAGCAGTTAAAGACCCTTAAGAGAGTCGTTGTCTTAGAGGGATGGACTAATAAGTATGGTAGGCAAGCTTTACGGGAGATCGATGAAGCTTATAGAAGCATGCTCCAAGAAATGGTAGAATACGCTGTAGAGCACAGAGCATCACAATCAACACTACATAAAGTCTTCTACCATAAATTTAGAGAAAAGTACCCATGGTTACCAACAAGAATTATCAAGGGATGCTATAGGGACGCTACTAGGAGAGCTAAATCGTTTAGAGAGCTTAAGAAGAAGGGTATTGCCAAAACCGAGAAGCCAACAGTTAAAAGGCTCACTGTAACGTACTCGGATTCTCAAGACTGGAGACTAGAGGATGGTGTAATCAAGGTAAAGACTCATAGAGGATGGGTGGAGATACACTATAGGAGCCATAAGCAGTTACATAGATACTTCTATAATGGATGGAAGGTTTCCAACGAGTTAAGGTTGAAACTAAATGGATGGAAGGTTACCGTGTACCTAACATTTACGAAGAACTTTGAAGTCATATATAGTCCCAGTAATGTTATAGCTGTTGATGTTAATGAGAATAATGTTACGATAGCTATGTTTAAGGATAGAAAGCTATGTGAAATATACAGAGTTGAAACTGGCCTCGGTAGACTGATTATAGCATACTCTGAGAGGAGAAAGAGGATAACAAGAGGCAAGTCAACGAAAACTAGAAGTGTAAGGAAAGTTCTTAGGAAGCTTAGGGAGAAAGAGAGGAAACAGGACGTAATCTACAAGACGGTGAGGATTATTGAGCAAATAGCAATTCAGAATAACGCTATAGTCGTTATTGGAAATGTACATAAAGGTAAGAAGGAAATGATAGAGAGGGCTGGAAAAAGCACTTTAAGACATAGAGTTCATCAATGGAGTGTATCAGCTCTTATAGAGGTACTAAACAATAAGCCATTATACGTAGTTGAAGTATCTGAATCATATACCTCATCTATTAATCCATTTACTGGTGAACGAATCCACAAGTTCTCTCCCTCGATGACCCGCTTTGCGGTGAGAGGGAGAAAGAAGACAAAAGTAATCAGGATTCAGCTAAGACTGGCTAAGCTAGGTAACGGATTAGTTCTAGATAGGGATGTTATTGGAGCAATTAATATTGGGTTAAAATATCTCTCTTCAGATGGGAGCCCCGTGGCGTTGGGCTCGACTGAGCCCCATGAGGTGCGGGTGAGGCTGGTGAGCCCGCACCAAGGGCTAACCCCGCCCATGGAATTAAAAATATTGAAAACTAATTAAGAATATCGTGAGCGAGGAAACGCCTGGTGGATTATAGGTTTTTATGGTTAAAATCTGAAATGTCTAGTTTTGATTGATGATGGTGTATTTTAATATTAGAATCATTTTATATGGTATGTTTTTCTTGTTCCCATTTTCTAAGTATTTATTGGCTACGTATTTTTATTTTGTTTATCATGTATTCCATTCCTATTTTTATTCTTGTTTTAATTGGTGATAGTTTTCCATGTATTTCTATTTTATTTTTCTTTATGGCTTCTAGTATTTCATCTATTTTCAAGCTGTTTACATTTATGGTTGTATATGCATTGGCTATGTCTTGTGGGTGATGGGCGTCGCTTCCAGCTGTTACTGGTAATTTTAGTTTTTCTGCTAATTTTAGCCCCCTCTTTATTAGTATGGATGTTGGATATTGTGAGTTTATTACTTCTATTGCATTTGGCTTATTTCTAATCCATTTATTCATTTTGAATCTTCCTATGGCTGGATGTGCTATTATGGTTATGGCATTATTCTCTCTTGCCCATTCAATTGCTTCTTCATATTCTATTTTCCCAGTTGTTTTTGGCTTCTCTTCTATTCCTAGGATTATTAGGTGTCCTGCATTGGTTTCCACTTCTATTCCTGGTATTACTATGAAGTTTTTGTCTTTGTTTAATTTCTTTGCTTTTATATATCCTTTAATTGTGTTGTGATCTGTTATGGCTATTCCATTTAACCCCTTTTTCTTTGCTATTTTTAATATCTCCTTTATTTCTCCATGTCCGTCTGAATAGATTGTATGTATGTGGAGGTCTATTTTTATAGGCATTTTCCTCAGCTTCTACTATAATTCATTTAAAATTATTTTACTATTCTTTGAATATTAGGTTAATAATATTTTTATTGATGCTTGAGTATTTGTTAGTAGATGTGACGTTATGAGGAGTAAATTTACTTTTCTCTTAATAGTGCTACTTTTACTTCCATTGCCTCTATTAACTGTAACTATTGGCGTTGCTTCTAGTAGACGTGTTCCAGTTATAATTATGTTTAAGGATGAATGTGACGTCGACCTAATTAAACGTCTAGGGGGACATGTAAAGGTTTCATATAAGTTTAAGCCTGCTGTAGCTGCAGTTATACCTGAAGTTGCTATTGAAGTTTTAAGGAGAAATCCGAGGGTTAAATTTGTTGTCTATGATCTCCCTATTAAACCTGTCGGACAAGTTGTTCCATGGGGTGTTGAGAGGATAGGTGCTCTAACTGTTCATGCCTCTGGGAATATGGGTGCCGGCGTTAATGTAGCTGTTCTTGATACTGGTATTGATAAGGATCACCCTGACCTTTCATATGTTTTTGAGTATGATTTTTCAGGTGATAATGACCCAGATGCACAGGATTATGATGGGCATGGAACTCATGTAGCTGGAATAATAGCTGCTTTAGATAATGATATTGGAGTTATCGGCGTAGCTCCAGAGGTAAACTTGTATATTCTCAAGATTTTTACTGATGATGGTAGTGGCAGTTATAGTGATGCAGTTGAAGCTTTGGAGTGGTGTATAAATACTTATTATGATGATGTTGAAGGAAATGAAATACATGTCATTTCAATGAGTTGGGGTTCAAGTGCTAATCTCGGCGACCCTGGAATTGAGTCTTGGATAAATGAAGCCTATAGTCTTGGGATAGTTCTTGTGGCTGCAGCTGGAAATGAGGGTAATCCTCCAGGTAGAGGTGATAATGTAATTTATCCTGCCAGATATGAAAATGTTATTGCAGTTGCCGCTACTGATGAAAATGATGAACGTGCTAGGTGGTCTAGTACTGGTCCAGCTGTTGAACTTTCAGCTCCAGGGGTAAATATTCTATCCACCTACCTAGATGGATATGCATATGCTAGTGGAACTTCAATGGCATGTCCACATGTAACTGGAACAGTCGCACTTCTCCTAAACACTCCGGTTGATGTAGATTATGACTTTGATGGTGATGGTGTATGGGATCCAGACGAAGTTAGAAAGAAGCTCCAGGATACTGCTGATGATCTTGGCCCTGAGGGTTGGGATGAAAAATATGGTTATGGACTTGTTGATGCAGATGAAGCCTGTGGATTAGAGGCGCCTCCACCATCTGAAGGAACAATGTATGTTCAGGATATTTCAATGTGGTATGTTAGACGGGGAATAAACTATATTATCTATACACAGGTTACAATTTATGACACTAATGGCTCTCCAGTCTCAGATGCAACTGTCTATCTTGAAACTCAGCTTCCGGATGGAACGGTAATGAGCTTTTCTGATTTAACTGATAGTGATGGAGTAGTAGTGTTTAGTTTGCGGTCAAGACTTGAGGGAACCTATACTTCAACAGTGATTGATGTAGTGAAGTCTGGTTGGACTTATGATTCAAGTTTAAATGTGGAGTCCTCTGAAACATTGACTGTTCCCTAATCTTCCTCCTTTTAACTTATTTTTCTGGTAGCTGGTCTTTCTCATGGGTGAATACGTAGGCTATGTTTGCTCCTGTCTGTACTGCTTGTAGGCTTCCAGATGTTCCTAACATTTGTCCACATGGATATGCCCATGTATATCCATCTACTGGCATAAATACTTCTTCTATTACTTCTCCATATAAATTGTAGATTTCAGCCACCTTCTCCCCTTTCCTAATGAATTCCCCTGGCTTCTTAAAGTATCTTATTAATCCACCCCTATTTGCACGTAGGATGCCATAGAATCTATTTGTTCCTGGTATGATTTTTATTCCTGTTTGGGGTTCTATTTCTCCTTCAATCATTTTGAATTCCTTCATTATGTTTAGTATTGCTCTAACTCCAACTGTTGTTGAGGGCTCTGATATCCATCTTCCATCTATTAATTCAAATAATAGTACTGGTATTCCATTTCTATCAGCTAAGTTGTCTAGAGTTGGAGGTGCATCTTCACCTATTGGCTCCTCTGAGACTATGGTTGTTACTCCAGCTGCCCTTGCCATTCTCAATAATTTTTCTCTAGTCTTTGGATTTGCAATATTTATCCATTGATATATTAGTGAGTCTGGCCTTGTGTTGCAGTGTATGTTCACTATTAAGTCTGATTTACTCCATGCTTCACTCCATAGGGCATAGGCTAGTCTTTCAGTTGTATTTCCATTCGACCTATCTGCTCTTACTTTTCCTACATCTAGATTATCTATCCATGAAAGATATAGGTGGTGCATGAAGGCTAATGGATTCCCAACTGGAATTCCTATTATTGCTCCTTTAAGCTGATTTGGCTTTACTTCTCTTAGCATTACTCTATGGATTACTTCTATTCCTTGAATTTCTATTCCATGTTGTGTTGACATTAAGAGTAGGGTTGGTCCATCTTCAATTCCATTCATTACTAGAATTGGAATATCGATGCTGACATTATTTATTAATTCAACTCCTCTTATTACTCCCTTTTTAAGCTCTCCTTTTTTAGCGATAACATTACCTATGCTAATTTCATTTGGCATTTAAATTCCCCCAAATAATACAGTTTGTTTATGGGATAAAAGCACTTTGATTAATTCAATTCTACTTGATTTGAGGGTAATAATCTGCCTAGTATTTGTACTTCGCTTTCAACAACTTTTTCCCATTTCTCAAATTTTTCTAAGAATTTTTCCGGC
>NZ_JBTVBB010000015.1:0-108901 GCF_058356305.1 Candidatus Culexmicrobium sp. | reverse complement strand
GGTTACTAGGGAAATGAAATTTATGAGAGTGGTTATATAACCTCACCACATCTACCTAAAAAACTGATTGGTAGGAAGGTTAAGGTTGTGATTGAAGAGTTGTGTGAATAGTTTTTTATTTTTTATTTTTTTAAGATTTTGGGGTTTCAGGGTTCTCGGTTGTCAGAATTTATAATTATAAATGATGGTAATCTGATGGTATTTTCGATATAATATATAATATAACGTTTTTTGTTTTTTAATTTATTAAAATTCGAATTCGAATACAGGATATCGGACATCGCCAACATCGATGAGATGGAAGTAGTAAGGGAATAATTTTATAAATTTCACTAGATTTAAAAAGGTAGAAATAAATTTCTAATGTTACTCATCAATCCAATACACTTGGAGTTGTGTTAAAATTATTTTCCCTTCCATCTCAAGTTGTTTTAGGACTTCGTAAAGGAGGTTTAAACTAATCTCACTCTCTTCACATACCCGTTCAAGTGAGGCTAGTAGTGTTATTTTATTTCTCCTTAGGAGGGTTTTTAGGTGTTTTTTCAATTCATTCTTATCCTTGCCTTTCAACGTTTTGAAATACTCTCTCAAATCTTTTACAAACATACTAACCCTCATTGTATTGTTGTGTTTTTTATCATTTCTAAATCCCATTTTTAATTATGTTGTTGTATTTATTTATATTATAATTATGTTAATTTAAACGTTTAACTTCACATTGAACTGATGAGAATGGTGGTTGATATACCATTTTAAACCATGGCTGTTGGTATGGATTTAGTTTTGTATTTTTTAAATAACCATTTAAATCATACTGCCAATTTATAATTATAATTTAATCAACCCATTCAATAGGAATGTTGGGGTTTTGACATGGAAGTGTAAATCAAAGTATAATTAAATTTTTCCAAATTTTATTTCAATGAGTGAGAGGATATTAAAATGCTTTTTGGTTGTTATATATTAATCGGTATTTTTGCTATTTACCAACTTAACTGCTCCCTTATAAACTCCATTTTTGTAGGAGGTGATGGGAGAATGGTTGATAAGGAAAAGTTGAATTTCAAGGATGCATATAAAATTGTAAGGTTGTTCATCGATATTGCAATAACAATGATTGACATGGCTAGAAGGTATGGTGTTAATTGGTCTATTTATGACAGTTTCATCGTCATTAAACGTGGAGAAGACGATGCAAATGTAATTACATTCTTTATCCTTAAACCATATACAGATTTTGTTTTTAGTGAATGTTTTATCGATAGAGTTGAACATTTTACTATAGGCAACTATAAATATAAAAGAATAGGTGAAATTGAGATTCCAATGGAACTTGTAAAGTGTCCACCACCAATGATGGGATGGATAGAAATTGATGGTAATTTCAAAGAATATGTTAGGACAAGAGATGACTTGATATTGAAGGCTATATTAAAAGATAAATTAGATAAATTAAATTAAGTTTTTCACTAGTTTTGTAATTAAACTCTCATCCTCTCTTTGTATTTCAGCTACCTCACTTAATAACTCGCTTCTATACTTTGCCATTCTGACGCGACGTAAAAACCGTGCTAATGCCTCAAGTTCAATGTCGTCAAGCTCCATAAATTTATTTATAAACCTCTCAAACCTCCTTAGACGTCTTTGTAAAATTTTATAGTTTTGTTCCAATTCATTTAATTGTTGTTTTAACTTCTCATTCTCCTCTGATAATATTTTTGTTTTAGCCTCAATCTTTACACGTTTCTCCTCAAGTTCCTTCAATTTTGCCTCTACATCGCCAATGGTGAGGTTGTCAATTGCCTTTTTATATTCCTCCTTAAATCTCCTTATCAGTTCAGGGTTCTCAATTTCCTCAACGTCAATGGGTGCGAAATAAACGCCTTGAATCCCGCCCTTATGTCCCATAAAATACTCTACAATAATGCTTGGAATACCGCTTAGCTCACACCAGGTTTTAAAATATTTACGCAGCCCATGTGGTCTCACTTTATACCATTTACGCCCTTTCTCATTAAGGTTGAGTAATTTGAATAAACTTTGTATCCTAAAGTTTGCATGAAAAGTTGTGATTGGCTCACCTTTTCTGTTTCTTCCTCTTGAGACAATTAAATAACTCTCCTCACTTAACTTCTCATCGCTGTCAGCTCTTTGTTTTAAATAAATTAAAATATATTTTAGACATTCAGGGGTTAGAAGTGTTATGTGACCGCCAACCTTACCTTTAGTTATTTCTGTTGGAACTGTGATGATAGGTATTTCATCAATTAATTGGTATTTGTTTGGTTCTTTGAGGTATTGATAAATGTTTATCAACTTTCTATTGTTTTTCTCACCCTCAACCTCGAGTTTGATGTGTTTTAGTTTTAGTTTTATAAACGTCCCTAATCTCAAACCACTACTAGTCAAGCCTGTTATCAATATTTTATCTGATAGATGAGCAATGTTTAAGACTTTAGCTAACTCCTCTTTTCTAGCTAAACGCTCTTTCTCAACCTTTGTTATTTTTGGTTTTTCAATATGTCTCCAATCAACGTCAATATCATTGACTTCCAACCATCTCTTAATCGCTGCAAGAATGTAGTTTATTGAGGATTTAGCAACATTTCTCTCAAAGAGCAGATGGTTGATATAATCATCTATGACACCGTCAAAATCAAATCTACCATAAATTACATCATCAGGGTTAGTGTAACCTAGCCACTTACAGAAATCCTTAACCCAAAAACAATAGTATTTGATAGTATACTGACTTTGACTTCGGCGATAAAGTTTGTATGCCAGCTTTCTTAATGACACTGAGTTACCAGCAACTTTTGTAAAAAATTTGTTTAACCTTTCATCAATTTTTTGCATCATATCACCAATTATAAATTATATGAACTACAATATAAACTTTAATATTAGATTGTGAACTAAAATTAAACATTAAATATAAGGCCATAACAAAATACTCAATTTAAGGAAATATTGTACTCTTTTACTTGTTCTTGTACACTTAATTCTCGAACCCTTAATTTTTCTTCCTAATTATCGCTTGATCTCCAAAACTCACATTTTTCATTTTTCACCTTTTTCTTAAAATAATTGAAGTAAAACTGACATATATATCGTTAAATACATGACATTCATTAAATTTTCTATTGATAGAATTTAATGTACTAAGTCATTATGAAGCAGACAATAACAATCAAATATCTCTTTAAGTCTAAGGTTAGCTTGATAGAAATGAATAGTGTCAAGGAAGAGAAGAAGAGGATTAGAGAGGAGATTTGGAGAATAATGGAAGAAAAAAATATTGCTAGATTCCCTAGACCAGTTTATGGTAGAATTCCAAATTTTATTGGTGCTAAGGAAGTAGCAAGCAAATTAATGAGATTAGAATTTATTCATAGAGCAAAAGTATTTAAAGTTAACCCAGATTCACCACAGAAACCAGTTAGAGAATTAATTTTAAAGCTTGGAAAAAAATTGATAATGCCAACTCCAAGACTTAAGGGAGGATTTCTACTCATAGATCCATCAAGAATACCTCCAAGCCATATAAGTAGAGCTGCAACAATTAGAGGGGCATTTATTTACGGCTCCCCTATAAGTCTTAAAAATATTCCTAAAGTTGATGTTATAGTTATTGGCTCAGTGGCTGTCGCTAAGGATGGTAGTAGAATTGGAAAAGGTGGAGGATATAGCGAATTAGAATATGGAATACTCAGAGAAATAGAAGCAATAAGTGAAGGAACACCAGTAATAACTACTATACATGAAGTCCAATTAGTTGATAAGTTACCCCAAGAAGATCATGATGTTCCAGTAGATTATATCATAACAAATAAGAGAATAATTAAAATAGAATTTAGAAGAAAAAAGCCAAATGGCATAATATGGAGCAAAATTACTGAAGAAATGCTAAGCAAAATGCCGATATTAAGAAAGCTAAAGGAAATGAAAGCTAATTCAAGTTGATTACTTAAATTTAATTTCACCTGTATATTCAGTTGGCAAGTAACCATCATATTTCGAAATAATATCCCTAGAAGATTTAAGTAAATTAATAAAGAAGTTAACTTCAGGTTTATCAAGCTTACCTATGGGAACTATATAGTCAAACTCCTCCCAAGCCACATGAATAGTTTTAAGTTTATAGAGCTGAGCAATATATTTAAGAGATAGACATAAATCAGCTTTGCCAGTAGCCACTGTTCTAATAACATCAAAATGTGTTCTAAACTCAGTTTCAAATCCCTTAACCCTAAATGGTTCAACACCCCTCTCACACAATAAATATTCTAGAAAAACTCTAGTTCCAGAACCCCTATTTCTATTAGCAATAACTAATCCCCCACTTATTAATCCATTAAGAATTTCATCAAAACTATCTAAATCTAATCCAGGCCTCAAAACGAAAACTAATTCTCTTTGATACCCACCAATTAAAATAACTTCATTTTTCAGCATAAATCTCTCAATAAACGGGATATTATAGATTTTCTTCTCAGAATCAAAGAGATGGACTCCAGCAATATCAACCTCCCCTAAAACAATACTCGCCAATCCACCAATAGACCCAGTCCAATAAACTTTAATATCCTCTAAACCCTTCGACCTAGCTAAACCAATTAAATGCTCTAATAACGGGTCATGACTACCCATAATAACTAGCCTTGGTAAAGGCCTCTCAACAATAGGAACTACACCCAACAATTCAGCACATGGCCTAACACGTTCAATAGCATCAGAATAATATTGCAATAGCCTCTTAGCATAACTAGTTAACCTAGTACCTCCACCACCTCTACCACCACGCCTAGCCTCAATCAGCTTAACTCCAAGCATAGACTCAATCTTAAAAATTCTATCCCAAACTCGCGAATATGATAAACCTAAACTTCTACATGCAGTTAAAAGACTACCTCTCTCATCAACCAATCTCAATATTTGAGCAAGTTTAGAATCCAAAACAACATGTCCACGATAAGTAAGAAAAACTTCAACTCCTACCTTCAATTTCAATTTATCATCTAAAGAGAACATCAACTTGAACCTCCACAAATAGAAATCAACTAAATAAAAGTTAAGGTTAACGATTAAACCAGTGAGTTCAAGTCTACTTAGCCAATATTTCTTGAACCTTCTCTCTGATTAAAGATAACTTTTCATATACAAATCGGCCAGGACATTTAGTGGGTGCATAATCTCTATGCCCCCTAATATTTTCGACAGGAATATTATATTTCAAGCACAACCATACAACTAGATTTATTAGGGCTCTGAACTGTTTTTCAGTTACATTAACTTCCTCATAATTTCCTAGAAGTGAGATACCTATATTACCATAATTGTGACCTCTAACATGTGCGCCAACAGCCCATATAGGTCTACCTTCATAAATATTCCCGTACTTATCAATTATGAAATGATAACCAATATCACACCAACCTCGACTATACATGTGAAATCTCTGAATTTTCTTTATTTCATTTATGGCATCACTATAATTATTTGAAGTAGCTGTATGATGTATGGTTATAAAGTTAATGAAAGAGTTACTCTCATACTTACATCTAGGAGAAAGAGCATTCCATTCCTCACGCGAAATAATTGTTGGTTTAGTAATTTTCATTCTATAAATAGATGATATACTCGTGAATACAAGTATCGATATGAGCATAGAAATAATTATAACAGTTGATAATTGAATCCTCATCTAACAAATTATATTACTATCATAAATAAATTTACTATGGTGACACTATGGTAATCGTTGAATTAAGTGTTATACCAATTGGAGTTGGGATAAGCCTAAGCAAATATATCGCCGAAGCAGTAAAGAAACTAAAGGAATTAAATGTAAAATATCAAATAACACCTATGTGCACAATATTTGAAGCCTTAAATATAAATGAGGCATTTAAAATAATATCTCAGGTTCATGAAGCAGTATTTACTGCTGGAGCAAGAAGAGTAATAATCTCCATAAAAATTGATGACAGAAGAGATATCAAAAGAAGAATGAAAGATAAAGTGAAATCGGTAGTAGAAAAACTACAAGAGTAAAAGGATATGAAGATAAAAGTTGACCTTCACATACATTCAACATACTCTGAAGATAGTCAATTAACAATAGATGAAATTGTCAGATTTTACTTTGAAAATGGATTTAATGCAATAGCCATAACGGATCATGAAACTTTTCAAGGGGCAATTAGAGCGAGAAAACTAGTGGAAAGTCTTGGGATTGATTTAACAGTAATTCTTGGCATGGAAATAGAAACAAATGAAGGAGAGATAATAATCTTAACAGATCAAGAAATAGAGGAGATACCAAGAGTTGCTAAGAAACTAATTAGAAAAGTAAGAGAAGTGGGAGGATTAACATATGCACCACATCCATTCGATCCGAATAGAAAGAGTCTAGGAGAAAAAATATACGAACTACATGAAATCGATGCAATTGAAGTCATAAATGCCAATACAAATAAGAAATATAATTCTTTAGCATATGAAGCCATGAAGCTACTAGGTAAACCAGGATTAGCCAATAGTGACGCTCATACAATAGATGACTTAGGAACTGTATATACAATAATCGAAGTTAAAGAAAAAAACATAAAAAGTATTTTAGACTCAATAAGAAAAGGGAAAATTACTAGGAGAATTGTGAAAAAATAATTTAAATGATAATAAAGAGAAATTTACCGATAATTATTTGAGGTGATATTTAGATGAAATTTTATCCTCTAGATCTCGGTCGAGTCATATACATGCCAAATAGAAAAATATATCTCATAACAACAGTCCTACCTGAAGTCCCAAAGTCAATATCAAAAGTCGTTGAAACTCTAGGTAGGTATAATGTCGAGACAATCACTATAATGGGAAATGTCTTTATGGGTAAAGAGCTAGGACACCTAAGCTTCATTGCAGATTTAACTGAAAGTGAAATATCAATTGAAAAATTAATTGTAGAGCTACAAAATCTACCAGAAGTTCTAATCGTCGAATATGCTGAACCAGAAGAAGGATTAATTATAGATAAATATCACTTCCCAATAGTTCATGGAACTGGAAGAGCAGTAATTTTTGACATAGAAGTACTCTCATCAATGTTTGAAGAATTAAAGAAGCAATGGGGTTCAGCAGGAGAAGCATTCATCTTCTATTTAGGATATATGGGAGGTAAAAAATATGCCAAACAAGTTATTGACAAATATAAGGGATTAACCAAAAAGCAAATGGGATTAATATTTAGGGGTATAGGTCAAGCCTATGGATGGGCAATATTCGAAATAAGAGAAGAGGATGATAAGATCATCATAAAGGCAGAAGACCTTTTTGAATGTGCATCCATACAAGTAATAAAGAATAAGCCCAATAGCCAATTCTTTAGGGGATATTTAAGTGGAGTAACAAGTACATTATTTGGGAAAGAAATGATAGCGAAAGAAGTCAAATGTCTAGCTAAGGGAGACGATTACTGCGAATTCGTAATTGAGGAAAGAGAAAAAACAAAAATGAATATATCTAAGGTGTAGTGGAAAGAGGGAAGAGCAACGTCTAGCATAACTCAACAAATAATAGAGTGGGTTAGAAGTCTAGGTGGATATGGTATCTTCCTTGGGGTTATTCTAGAATCATTTATTGCACCAATACCATCGGCATTAATACCCATGGCTGCAGGATTCATCCTAATACCAGCAACCACACCATTCACTGAAGCTATAATAAAATGTTTTTATATAATAGGGTTGATAGGTGCAATAGCAGCAACTCTCGGATCCTTATTTGGATATGGAGTAGGATATCTTGGAGGAAAACCATTAATCGATAAATGGGGGAAAATACTGGGAGTAACATGGAATGAAGTTGAAAAGATAAATCGAATATTAATAGTAGAAAGTAAAGGTAAACTACTATTCTTCACTTCACGTCTAATACCAATAGTGCCATTATCACCTATATCAATAGGAGCAGGGCTAATTAGAATGGATATAAAGAAGTACTTATTGATAACATTTCTCGGAACTATACCAAGATATTTTATATTAGGGTTAATTGGATGGACACTGGGCAAAGCATATGAAAAAGTAAGTAGAAGTATAGAAATAGCAGAAACAGTCATATTCACTATAATCATAATTATTTCTTTGATTTACATAATATACAAACTAAGAAAAAGGAGACATAAAAATCGAAAGAATAATTAACTCCTTGAAAGAACAACTAGTTGTCTCTCAGCATCCACCTCAACAATCATGGCATTTTCAATCTCCAATGCTGATCCATCATCGCAAAGAATTGAAACAGTACTATTCCCATATTTAATGTTAATGGCTTCCCTATGTATTAGATTTAGTTTCCCATTCTCATTAAGATAAACCCTAAGCTTGAATTCACACATAATTTAACCCCACTGCACAAATTATCATTCAAAAATATAACTATTTCTAAAATCACTTAATTTATAACAACAAATGATTTTACACTCCCCCAAACTATAATATTCTGGTGAGAACGTGAAAATAAAAATTGAAGAGATGAGTTGGGTTGAAATAAAGGAAGCATTAGAGACTGGAAAAGAAACAGTTATAGTACCCATAGGTTCAATAGAACAACATGGTCCACATTTACCAGAAGGAACAGATACGTTCGCTGGAGACTTAATAGCAGAGAAAATAGCTTTAAAGCTTGGTAATGCACTTGTCGCACCAACCATTAGACCAGGTTGCTCTCAACATCACATGGACTTTCCAGGAACAATTACACTTACACCAGAAACATTAATGCAAGTTATAAGGGAAGTTTGCAACTCTCTTGCACATCATGGATTTAAGAATATAGTTTTACTTCCAACTCATGGTGGAAACTTTGCACCCACTGCTGCAATTGCACCTGAAATTGCAAGAGAATTAAGGAATGTTAATATTATCGCATTAACTGATCTTAGGGAGTTAATTATGAAGATGAATGAAGTAATGGCTGAATATGGAGTTAGCTTTGAAGAGGCAGGAGCACATGCAGGTGCAAGTGAAACATCCCTCATGTTAGCTTACAAGGAAAATCTAGTAAGAATGGATTTAGCTAGAAAAGGGTACACTGGAAAATATAGTACATCTCAACTATTTAGAAGGGGTTTGAAAGCATTTAGTGATATAGGAGTACTAGGCGATCCTAAGAAAGCCTCCAAAGAAGCAGGTTTGAAAATAATTGAAAAACTTGCAGAGTATTATGCAAATAAAATTAAAGGAGAAATTGAGGGATAAGTGCAGAGCTCTACTTAGTCACAACAATATACTCACAATTCACCTTTTTCATTGCTTCATCTATTAATCCAATCAATTCCTTTAACTCCTCAAAGCTTGGTTTTCTCTCCCATTCAAAGTAAAAGTCGAACTCCCCTAAAGACCATCCACTTTCACTAATAAGCTCTTCCTTAAAATCTATTGCTCTAAGCTCAGTTACTTCTTCAATTGGCCTAAACGGTGGAGTTAAAGGACGATAAAGACTCAAATAATGAAAATACTTTATTCCAGGATGTCTCTTTGCAAACTCCCTTGCAACTTCTTCAAGAGCTTCCAACGCTTCCTTTATCGGAGGGCCAAAAAGCTTAACATAGGTTTTCATATAAAACCCCATACATACTACTATTAAATACAATATATAGTCCTTTAGTTTAAATGATAATGGTGAGAAAATGAAGCTCCCCTTAGAAGGAATTAGAGTCTTAGACCTATCAAGAGTTTTAGCAGGACCATTCTGTACAATGATATTAGGAGATTTAGGAGCTGAAATAATTAAAGTAGAAAGACCAGGGATAGGTGACGATACTAGAAGCTGGGGTCCACCATTCATAGATGGTGAAAGTGCATACTTCCTATCAATTAATAGAAATAAAAAAAGCATTACAATCAATCTAAAACATCCAAAAGGAAGAGAAATAATTTACAAACTCGCAGCTATAAGTGATGTTTTAATTGAAAACTTTAGACCAGGAGTAGCAGACAGACTTGGAGTAGGATACAAAGATATAAGCAAAGTAAATCCCAAAATAATATACTGCTCAATAAGTGGCTTCGGTCAAGATGGACCATATCGAGACAAACCAGCCTATGACCTATTAATTCAAGCCATGGGAGGATTCATGGGAATAACAGGCGAGAAAGATAGACCTCCAGTCCGAATAGGAGTAGCACTCATGGATATTGGAGCAGCTATGTACGCAGCAATTGCAATACTTGCAGCATTAAGAATAAGAGAGAAAACAGGTGAAGGTCAAAGGATAGATATTTCATTACTAGACACTTCAGTTTCATGGCTTTCCTATATGGCAATGAATTATTTCGCTACAGGTAAAAATCCAGTAAGAATGGGATCAGCACATCCAAGCATAGTACCCTATCAATGCTTTATGGATAAAGATGGAAAATACTTTGCAGTTGCAGTAGGAAATGATAATCACTGGAGAAATCTATGTATAGCATTAAAGAAAAAGGAGTGGATAGAAGATCCAAAATATGCTACAAATTCCAAAAGAGTTGAAAATAGAGAAGAATTAATAGAAAATCTAAGTGAAATATTCAGAAAGAAAAGCCGAGATGAATGGCTTAAAATTCTAGAAGAAAATAAGGTTCCATGTGCTCCAGTAAATGAAATAAGTGAAGTATTATCAAATCCACAAGTTTTACATAGAAGAATGGTAACTGAAATCAACCATCCAACAATTGGAAAATTAAAGCAACTTGGAATACCAATGAAGCTATCGAAAACACCTGGCCAGATAAGGATGCCACCGCCATTACTCGGTCAACATACCTATGAAATCTTAAGAAAAATCCTTGGTTACAGTGAAGTAGAAATTGAAGAAATGAAAAGGGAAAAAATTATTTAAAATAAAGCATTACTTTGCCCTAATCTTTATCAGCACCACTACAATTACCACAATAATCACTACAACTACAAGAACATAGTGTATTGGGAGCAGTTGTGGTTGTGGAGGAGGTTGAGGAGGCTGTGGTGGTGGAGATGGAGGCTTTTCTGGTTGACGAATAGTAACACTAAATGTCTTATCTAACACATTACCTGCAAAGTCGAATGCCTTTAATCTTAAAGTGACATTATAAGTCTCTTCTGGAACTTTTATCTCATACTGATAGAAAAGGGAATCATAAACTGTTTTTATAACGTCCTTATTAACCTCAAGAACAGGGATCAAGTGTACTTGTCGCCATTCCTCCTCTCCATCGAATCTATACATTAAAGTTAAGTTCTTAGCGCCCCACTCTAAATCACGCACTAATATGTTTAACATTAAAGTTGAATTGTTAATCAACTCATAGTTAAATTCTAATTGTGGCGGAGAGATATCTTCATAAGATGCTAAAGTAACATAATAATCTTCTTTTGGAAGAATTGTAACTCTAAATCTAAAAACATAAAATTGGCCAACATTTAAAACTTCATATTTTAATGGAGATTTAGGATAAAATGAATATTGCTCTAATGGTCTATCAGATTTAACAACAAACTCTATCAGAGGGGTAATTGGAGAGGAGAGATTATTCACAATATAAATTGATGCAGCATTAGATGAACCATCATTATGAGGAGAGTAATAGTAAAATATTTTTCCAAGAGGATAAGAAGATGGATGTACAGTTGGACTTACATTTCCATTAGTAAATAGTTTTACATTGCCATTCTCATCAATTTTTATCAATCTAAAGGACCAATAGTCCCCTTCCCTTAACCCTCCACCAGCAGGAAGATTTACTTCAAAGTGATGGAAACCATTATAAACCACATAATGTTCAGTATGAATATGACCTGACATTATTAAAGTCACATTATACTCCTCAATTAATTGAAGTAGCTTCTCAGCGTTATCAAGATGATCTCTCCAACTTGAATACAAATACCTGCTAAACTTATCTATTTCCATCCATGAACCATTTATAATCGACGGGCCCCAAGAGAATAGTGGATGATGAAAAGCCAAAATCTTTACACCATCTGTAATTTTACTTAGAATTGATTCAGCCCAATTTAATTGACCAAAATTGATATAACCTTCATATGCTGTATCTAAGGCTATCAGATGGAAGGGACCTAGTCTCTCATAGTAATATAATGGTCCACCATAGACTCGATAATTAGATGCATTATCACCAGCATGATCATGATTTCCAGGAACAATATAAACAGGGAATCTAGCTATCCCCCTAAAAAGTATACTTTGAACCTGCCTCCATGCAGACGCTATAGTGTCAACGTCAACAAGATCACCAGTAACTATTAGAAGGGAAGGCCTAATCAAATTTAACTCATAAATAACCCTAGCTAAAACATCTGCACCATAAGGGAGATGAACATCAGATATATGTGCAATAAATAGTTCACGAGGCAAAGAATTTGAAACATTTACACATTTATACTGTATATATTCAACTTCACCCTCAACATCTGAAACAAAAGCTACTTTTAAATCATATAAATTTGTAGGTATATTTTCTGGGACCTTTACAGTTATGCTCCATAGCTTTTTATCACGATTATACGAAGAATTAATAACCTCAATCTCATAACTACCATACCTTGAAACAAGGAAAACTTTCCAGTCACGTGCTGATTCATCAGCTAAAATAGTTATATTCAATTTTGAACCAAGTACTCCAAGCTTCGGCTTAGAAGGTAAAGGATCGTAGATGACTTCTCTAACAGGTTTTATAGTTTCTTCATAAATTGGAACCTTTATCGCATGGGTTGAAACAATAAAGTTTAACGATATTATCATAACAAGGCAAATTAAAAGCGTAACTCTATCACGCAGATTCAAATTTCTCACCAAATAACTTTCAGTATATTACATATTTAATATTTTAAGCTGAACTGATATCACGATGGAACAATAATAGTGTACTCATATGGGATAGATATGAGTAAAGTATCACCTACCTTCAATTTAACCTCAGGATCAACATAAACTAGAATTTCATGTCCACCAACATTTAATTTAACCTCAATACGAGAACCAATAAAAACTAGCTTCTCAACTATACCTTTAAAAATATTCTTTGACTCACCAGAGGCATTAATCTCGAAATATTCAGGCCGTAAAACACATGATACTTTATCGCCTTCACTCAACCTAACTCTATTATTCGATGATAAACCATAAAGCTCAATGGAATCACATTTAACTAACACTTTATCATCAAAAATCTTAGCTACAACACCTCGAAGAACTGTGCTTTTACCCATAAATGTTGCGATAAAAAGATTTGCAGGCTTCATATAAACCTCAGTTGGTGAACCTACTTGGTATATTTTACCAAAGTTCATTATTGCAATTCTATCTGAAAGAACCATAGCCTCCTCTTGATCATGAGTAACATAAATAGTTGTTATATCTAAATTCTTCTGTAGAAGCCTTAATTCCTCCCTCATTTCAACTCGAAGTTTAGCATCAAGATTACTTAAAGGCTCATCAAGAAGTAAAACCTTAGGCTGAATAACTAAAGCTCTAGCCAGTGCAACTCTTTGTTGCTGACCTCCAGAAAGTTGATGAGGATATCTATTTTCTAAGCCTTCAAGCTTAACTAACTCTAAAACATCCTTAACTCTACGTCTAATTTCATCCTTTGAAAGCTTCCTAATCTTCAATCCATATGCAATATTGTCAAAAACCGTCATATGCGGCCATAAAGCATAATCCTGGAAAACCATACCAGTATTACGTTTATAGGGTGGAAGTAAAGTTACATCCTCATCATCAAAGAATACTCTGCCCCTATCAGGACGTTCAAAACCAGCAATAATCCTTAATGTAGTTGTCTTGCCACAACCACTAGGACCCAAAATTGTAAAGAACTCACCATCATTTATAGTGAGATGAATATCATCAGCAGCCACAACAGATCCAAAACGCTTAGTGATTCCAACCAATTTAACCATAACCATTTAATCCATCTCCTTACAAACCAAAAATAGCCACCCTCTGCCTAAGTATATTATTTGAAAAAGTAATGGCAATTAACTGAACTGAAATCAATAATAAACATAATGCAGCAGCAACACTAACAGTACCAACAGCTGCACTACCATAAATTACTTGGCTAATATAAAATGTTATAGGCCCCCTACCCTGCCTTAAAGCACCTAAAGTCACACTCGTACTAACCTCAGACATAGCATAAACAAAAGTCAGTAACCCCCCACCAATTAAATTAACCGCAATTAATGGCAAGACAATTCGTATGAAAGTGTAAAACTTGTTCGCCCCTAAATTTAATGAAGCCTCTTCAAGTGAAATGTGAACTTGCTGTAAACCAGCATAAATACTTCTAGCAGCAAATGGCATCCTCCTAATAGCATATGCTAAAATAATGAGTGGAGCTGGATCAATTAAAGGATCAAGAAATGTACCCCTAAAATTACCAGCAAAAAATAGGAAGAAACCAACAGCTAATACAATTCCAGGGATTGAAATCGGCATGGTTGCAAGCATGTCTAGCAAATCTACAAATGCAAATCGTGTTCTTGAAACTAAATAAGAAGTACTTGAACCAATGACAATGGCTATTAAGACAGCTATACTAGAATAAATTAAACTATTAACAATAGCTCTACTAACAGTAGCAGAAAACAAATCTTGAACATACTCAAATGTAATTAAAGTGGGAAAAGCACCACTAATAGCCCAATCACTTAGAGCTAAAATTATAACTCCAATTTGAGGCATACATGAAAAGAAAACTAAAATGCCTAAAAAACAATACAGAACAAGAACTTTAGGGAAAGAAATGCGCCTTAATCTAGCAGTCCACCTCCCACCCCTACTAACAGTAGCATATGATTTTAATGATACATAGCGTTTGATCAAGAAGAAACCAGTAAAAGATAGCGCCAATAAAATAACAGAAAGAGCTGCAGTTTCAGGTGAAATTGTCCCACCAAAAGCCTCAGTAAATGACTGAAAAATATAGTATGAAATAACCTTCTTTGCAAGAGGATTACCCCCATACCCTACAAATCCAATGGGAGCAGCTAAATCCTCCATACTAAAAATAAAGGTAATAGTAGCCCCAGCCATAACACCTGGAAGAGCAAGAGGGAGAGTTACAGTTCTAAATAAAGTAAAGCCCTTAGCTCCTAAATTTTCAGCTTGCTCCTCTAAGGATGGATTAATATTTACTAAAGAAGAGAAAACATTTAGATAGACAATTGGAAAGAAACTCAATGTCTGAGCAACAATAATTCCTACAAGCCCATTAATATCGATACGATAAGGAAGAATACGGAGAACGTCATAGAAAAGAATATTCAAAAAACCATTTCTAGGATGGAAAAGCTTTCCTAAAACATATGCATTTACAAATGGAGTAGCAAGCATAGGAATGACCAGGATAATTCTAAAGATATTCTTACCTGGAAAATCATATCTAGCCATTATAAAAGCAACAACAATACCAATAACAGTGCAAAACAATGTCACAAATGCAGCTACAATAATAGAATTAAGAATAATACCATAATCCAAACCCCAAATAAACATTACATCACCATAAACTTCAAATAACTTCCCACCACTAGGAGAAAAAGATACAAAATATCGATCATATAGAATAGAAGTAAACCAATAAAGAGAAAAGACTTCATTATAAATGAAAGCTCTAAGAATAATTGTTCCAAGAGGGAGAATTAAAAGAAAAACGAAAAACAATAAACTGATAGAAAACTGGGTTAAAGTAAATAAATCTAAACGTGAAAACATCCCCCTTAGAATATGTGAATATTTACTTGTAAGCTTAAATTCCAAATATATCCCCAAATGAAATGAAGAAATAAACATTAAAAAATGTTAGGGATAAATTGGTCAGCCACTGAGCTTCTCTATAATTGCCTCATACCTAGCAGTTGCAGCATCCCGCCAAATCCTAACCATTTGAAGTTTAAAGTCTGGATCAATTCGCAATTTATCATTAATTTTCTGGGCATACTCTAGAGTGAAGGAAACAGTAGTTTGAGTTAATGGATCAGTAAAGTTCAATTTTAATGGATTTGTCAACTCATCAATCAACTCAATGAATTCTCCACTACTTATCTTACCTGTCTTCTTAGCCTCAACAATAACCCTCCAAGCTTCACGTAGACGATCCTGCGCCTCAACTAAAGTTGAATGGAAATACCACATCAACGAGTTTTCATAGGAAATAGCTAGCTCATCACTAAATTCAATAGTTGTAGCATTGAGTGTTGACTCATATTGTTTCATTAAATCTTCTCTAGCTTGACCTTCAGGAGTATTAAATACCTCGGGATTAATAGGCAATCTGTTGATATTTTGATCAAGCCAAACTTTTTGGCCCTCAGGAGATAATACCCATTCTATAAAGGCTAAGGCTGCTTCAACATGCTTAGATGTTGTTAAAAGAGCTATCGGGTCACCATTAACTATAGTTCCGTCCTCTGGCAAAACATAGGTACATACAGGTGCTTGTAACTGAGCTGTATAACCGTAGAAGTCAATTGTTATACCTACACCAATATCTCCCCTTATTACAGCATCTCTAACAAGTCCCGACTGATCATAAATAGCAGCATTAGCTGCCATTAAGGTTATAATTTTCCAACCTTCAACCCAGCCGTATGCTTGAAGAATTATCTGATACATCCTAGTATTTGAAGTAGATCTAATAGCATCAGCAACACCTACACATGGACTAGGAGTACCTGCACTAAACATTTCATAGGTTTCATTGGCCAAGTCAATCCACTTAGTCGGCCATGGCAAATTGTAGGTCTCAAGGAACTTTTCATTAACAGTAAAACCGAAAGATGAAATTGCAGCTGCGACCCAGACAATATTTCCCTCCTCATCAAATCGCTTCATTGGTGAACCGCTAATCTCATCTGGCAGAGTATTTACTAGCTCCAGGATATCTCCACTTAAAGGTTTAAGCAAGCCCTCGCGCTTTAAAGTGTCAAAAAGAACTGGACCGCCACCCCATGCAACATCAACATCACCAGCAGTTTTGATAGTGTCAATCCATAATGGAGATCCAACTGGAAGCCACCAAATATCAACTATCTTATACTTCTTAGCTATAGGTGACGCCAAGAAAGCCTCTTCAGTCTTTCTAAGAATATCTTCTCCATGTCTAGTTATAACTTTCAAAGTAATTTGCTCTTGTGTAGGAGGTTGCTGTGGAGGCTGTTCAGGCGGTTTTTCTGGAGGTTGTTCTTCAATTGGTGAAGGCATAAGGAAATTGTATGCTAGAAAACCACCAATAGCGATTATAACTAAAATAACGACGAACGGAATAATCTTACTTCGATTAGACAACCATAGCACCTCAGTTATAAGCTCTGTATGATGATGAATTAAGAATAAGATATAAATATTTCCCGTTTCAGACTTCGAAATGGTGTTTTGAAATGAATTTTAGGAGATTGACACTATTCTTAATGGTTCTGGCGAGCATTACCATATTCTCACCATCATTAACACTTGCACAAAAACCAAAAATTGTTGTATTCATGAAAGGATTAATGGGAGTAGATTATCAGCTAGTAAATGCAACAAACGACTTAAACCAATATGAGTGGCATATTGTAACTGAAACATTAACAGCAGAAGACCTAGCTGGAGCAAAGGTATTAATAATAATAATGGTCGATCCAACCATGACAGTTACAGATGATGAATTAACAGTTATAAATAACTGGCTAGATGAAGGACATAAGATGATTTGGGTTTCAGGTGAAGCAGACTATGGAGGAGAAGGTCCACCCAGACAAGAAACAACAAATAAGATACTAGAAGCAATAGGTAGCAAATTAAGGATAGATCTATCAGAAGTAACAGACACTGAATCCAATGGTGGAAAACCATATAGAGTATTAGGAGTCTCAGACAATTGTGATGAAGAAGTTAAATTCCTAGTTGCAGGCGTATATAGAGCACTATTCCATGGTCCAGGTCCAGTAATAGCATATGAAAATGGGGAATACATAAAGCTAAATGAAAGGAAAGTAGAAAATGTATATAGAGTAATGTGGACAACAGAGTACGGCTCAATTGCAGAATTTAATCCACCAACCTCATACATCTACACTCCAGGTGAAGAAGGAAGATTTGTTTTGCTAGCTATAGAATTAGTTCCAGATAAAAAGAACGTCATAGTTCTAAGTGGAGATGCACCCTTTGACCACTATACTGGAATGTATAAACCAGAATTAAAAAGATATGAAAGATATGCACTTGAATATCCACAACAAGGAGCAATATTATTCTCAAACTTAATCCACTATGGAGTTAACATAGACAAACTATTTGAGTTAGTATCTTATCCAAAACAAATTAGCCAACTTCAAAGCGAATTATCAACCGCTCAAGGAAAAATAAGTGAACTTGAAGGACAAGTAGCATCACTACAATCAACAATGCCAATGTACTCAATTGGAGGAGTAATAGTAGGACTGGTAATTGGCTTTGCAATAGCCTACTTCATGAAGAAAAAATAAATTCGTCCTAAACCCCCCATTTATTTTATTGTAAACTAATTAGTTAATGGAAAAAGTTATCTAGATATTTAAAGGTCATTTCTATGTGCACGAAGCAACAATAGCCAACAACATAATTCAAATAGCAATAAAAATAGCTCAAAAAAGCAGTGCAAAAAAAGTTCACCGCATATCAATCATAATTGGAGAACTCCAACTATTAGATATTGATGCACTAAAATTTGCATTTGAAGTTCTATCCGAAAACATTCCTCTCTTAGAAAAAACAAAATTAGAAGTAAAAATCAAACCAGCCAGATTCAAATGTCTAAAATGCGGCGAAGAATGGAGCTTCACTGGTAAAGATGAAATGGAAAAAGAAAACATCAATAGAATACACTTTACACCAGACTTAATAGTTAATTATCTTAAATGTCCCAAATGTGAATTAAATGACTTTAAAATAATAAATGGAAAAGAACTTTACATAAAGGAAATTGAAATTACAAAATAAAAGACTATCTTAAACCTAAAACTTTAGCTAAATTATCAATTCCATAACCAGTCTTAGCACTAGTCGTAATTATAGGAGCTTTAGGATTAATCTTTCTAGCATCAGAAATCATTCTATCAACATTAACCTCCATAACCTTAACCAAATCATACTTGTTAATTACAAGTACATCGCAACTCATAACCGTCATAGGATGCTTAATAAACTTATCCTCACCCTCAGTCACACTAACAATGAGAATGCGCATACTAGAACCCAAATCAAAATAAATTGGGCATATTAAATTCCCAACATTCTCAATAAACAATACTTTGACACCACTAATATCGAGCTTCTCTAAAGCCCTTTTAATATGAATAGCCTCTAAATGACAAGCTCCACCAGTATTAATTTGAATACCCTTAACACCATGTCTTAAAATTCTCTCAGTATCAAGAGTAGAAGCAACATCCCCACCAATATAAGCAATTTCACTTAAATCTCCAGAATAAAGTTCAATCAATCTCTCAATCAAGGCAGTCTTCCCTGAACCGGGACTACCAAGAAACTCAAAAACACGAATCCCCCTAGAAGCAAACAATTCCCTAAGCCGAGAGGCAATTCTCTTATTAGACTCAAGAATAGGCTCATCAACTCTAACCACAACAACATTAGTCATCCAGTTCACCTCATTAGACTACCAAAAAAGAATTAATAACATTTATGAAAACTAAGATTAAGAATAAGCTGTAAATGTGAAATAAAATGCACATTAAAATTACAAGACACTGCCATAAAAGAATATTCGAAAGAGCAGGAATACTTGAAAAAATAGAAAGAGAAAGATTAATAAGAAAAATGGTGAAAGAAGGCGACATAATAGACATTCAAGGAAAAAATGTTCTAATTAAATATAACAAACACTACCTGATCATTAGGTTAACTAGTAAAGGGCCAGTAGCAATAAGCTATACCTTCAAGATTATTCCCAGAGGATTCAACCAAAGATTAACAAGTGAAAGAAAACTTAAAGAACTGGTGAAAAATAAGATAAAAAATTAGTATTTGTAGAAAACATTCATTAACATTAGCATAGAACATATTAATTTAAATAATGATTTTTATAATGTAATAATTTGATGAAGAAAGAAGTTTACTATAGAAGTGAGCATAAGTTAATGATATACATATTTGCTACAATTGGTACTGGATGTATTATAGTAGGACTTTTCCAAACATACTTAGCCATTATAGGAGTAGTTCTTGCCGCCCTGGCTTTAATTCTCTACATACCTTCAAAATTTGGTAAACCCCTAATCCAAGAAGAAATAGTAAAAATAGCTGAATCAAATGGTTCAGAAAAATTCTGGATATAGGAACAGGATATGGCTTACTTGCAATAGAGTTCGCCAAGAAAAATAGGAGTAGATATATTTGTGGAATAGATATTTCAACAAAAGCTCTAAAAAACTCACTTAAAAACGCTGAGATTGTAAAAGTAAAGAATTATGTAACTTTTATCCGTGGAGATGCGAAAAACTTACCATTCCCCAACGAAAAATTTGATATAGTTGCATTAAATCTCCTCATGAGTGTAATACCTAAAGAAAAGCAGAATAAAGTAATTGATGAAATGCTAAGGGTGTTGAGGAAAAAGGGAAAACTTATAATAAACGATGTAAAAATCGAAAAATACGTTAACTTATTAGATAGAAAATATTGAAGGAAATTAGAGTTCATATACCGGGCAGAAAAGCTAACCTGGCTTTCTTCGGAACAATGAAAATATTAATTGGGGAAGAATGAAAAGACCAGCTCTAAGATTAACAGATAAAATAAACTTAAGGAATTAATTAAAGTAAAAGCAATCTCATTAGCGATCATAGATTCCTAAAGTATTTTTGATCATATCTTTTATAAAGATAAATGGTATCAATGTTAAAAACGCACTAAAATATGTTAACATTAAAACTAAAATAAAGATAATCATTTGAAGGATTAATGTTTTTAACTTGAAACCTAATTTCTCACCACCCACTAAAGTATATATCACTCCCAAGATTATGTGAATACATATCATGATATTCAAAAACGTAATATCAACCATAACCACACCCATATAAATATTTGATCGGGAAAATTAAAATTTAAGTAAATGAAAATTAAATCATATAAATTATAAATCGAATGTGAATTACATCAAATTGATATATTGGATTTTAACCATGCAATCAACTGGAACATAGCTTACTAAGTAGACATTTCTACCAGCTCTAAGAATTTGATATCCATGCATCCTTAATTTTTCGGCATCAATAGTTATTATAGCTAGATTCTTACCATGCCTTCTAGCCACTTTTAATGCGTCTTTTAAATTATCTGTTAAATGAACATATAATCTATTCATAGACCTTAAACCCTCACTTAGAATCTTAGGGATATTAGACCTTAAAGTTCCATGATAGAGAATCTTGACATTCTTATCTTCAGGTAAGTTTAATTTAACCCTTAAACTATGACCATAGGTAGCCCGTATACGTTCATCCTTAATTTCAAATCGCTTTTTAGGACATGTTTCAGCTACAGCATAGATGTGGATTGGTGAAAGCCAGCTCCAATCATCCCTAGACAAATATTTCTTTATGCCATTAACTAGAATTTTGATGTTAACAAAGCCTTCTTCATCCAAATCAACTCGAATTAAATTAGGTTTATGACGTAGAATTAATGAGAGAAGCTTACTCAACTTCAATCTTCGATGCCCATCCAAAACTAATCTACAATACTCACCACAATGCAAATTATCCTTAGTAAATTTTCCACAAACCCTGCACTGATAAATGGACTTCAACTCAAATTAACATAACATAAATCCGATATAAACAATTAATCCAAAATAGAATAAAATAATCAAAGGCGCCAGGTTGCATGGACAAGTCAGCATAATAAAAAAGTTACTTGAACATATTAGAAATCAAATAGCTTTAAAGCTATTTTAAATGTCTCCTCAGCCTCTTCCCTTGATGCAACACCCAATGCAACACCCTCCAAGCAACTGCATTGTGAAACAAATTTTAACGCCTCCCTTGGATTTAATCTACCTCCAGCTAAGATCTTCTTACCAATTACAGGTTTACCAGCATTCTTGTAAAGGTTAATAGCCTCTTTAGGCGAAATGTCCATGAATATTCCATCCAAATTTATTGGAGCCAATATTAAGTCAAATTCAAAATCTCTCTCTAAAAACCAAGGAATGGTTTTGCCAGGAGTATGAGTAGCAATTCCAGTTAATGGAGATAGAATCTTAATTTTCTTCAATAAGTATTTAATGACCGACTCATTAAGTGTATCAGAAATTGCTCCATGAAGTAAGATCACTGTTGCATTTAAATTTTTAAGTCTCTGTAAGCTATTATTCACTTCATCTGGTAAGATGCTTCCAACTATAACAATATCATCATATGACTTCATGGCTAATTCAAGTCCAGAGACAACCCAATGATAAGGTAATAGTTGAACCCCTTTAACTCCCATATCAAATACATTAACCATTAAGTCTCTTATTTTCTCAGGCTTATTATAGAACATCAACTGATAAAGAAAAGCTCTTTCACCAAATTGACCAGCACCAATAAACGGAGAAGTTCCAAGAAGCACCCTTGGAATTTTATACCCCCTAACCTTAAAATATGAAGTCAAAATTTCACCCACTTAAAATATGGGGCATTAAAGTATTAAGTTATTTCAAAAAATATGTATAGTTTGAAGGCGGTTAGAATTGAAAGAAGAACAGTTTAGATTCATAAGAAACTATACCGAATTAATTGAAGAATCATCAAGTGAAAATCGTATAGCAAGAATTAAGGCTTTAAGCTTAATTGAGGAAGGATTGAAATCCGTAGACCCCAAAAAAGCTGTTAGAAAACATCTAAAAATTGTTGACAAAAAATTAACAGTGAATAAATATACAATTGAAATCAAAAACAATAGTAGTGTATATGTTATAGGGGCAGGTAAGGCATCTGGGAAGATGGCTGAAGCAGTTGAAAAAATATTATCAGACTACATTGAAGATGGTATTGTAATAATTCCTAGGGGAATAAAGATTAAAACAGAGAAAATTAAGATTATTGAAGGAGATCATCCGATACCATCAGAAATAAACATTAACGCCACAAAAAGGATTATTGAATTAATCGAAGAAGCTGAAGAAAACAGCTTGATAATATCATTAATTTCTGGTGGAGGATCAGCACTCCTAACATTACCAGCTGAAAAAATAACATTAAAGGACCTTTCAGAAATTACTCAGAAACTATTAATGAGTGGAGCAGATATAAAGGAGGTAAATACTGTCAGAAAACATCTCTCAAAAATTAAGGGTGGACAATTAGCTAGAAAAGCTTATCCCAGAAAAGTAATCTCACTAATCATATCAGATGTTGTTGGTGACCCAATAGATGTAATTGCTTCAGGACCCACTGCACCCGACCCAACCACATTTAAAGATGCACTTAATATTTTAAAGAAATACAATATCTGGGAAGACGCACCATCAAGTATTAAAGAAAGAATTATAAATGGAATTCTAGGTTTAATAGAAGAAACTCCAAAACAAAATGACATTATTTTTTCAAAGGTTTCAAATATAGTAATTGCAAGCAACTTAACTGCATTGAAGACCATTAAAAGTAAAGCTAAAAAAACAAGTTTAAATGCAATTATACTTTCATCCCAAATAGAAGGAGAAGCAAGAGAAGTAGGAAAAGTTTTCAGTTCAATCGTAAAGGAAGTAAAGACCTCAGGAAACCCCATTAAACCACCTGCAGCCATTATTTGTGGAGGAGAAACAACAGTTAAAGTATTAGGCAGTGGAATTGGAGGAAGAAATCAAGAATTGGCATTAAGTGCAGCAATTTCAATTACAGGGCTAAAAGGAACAGCTATAGTAGCTGTGGGTAGTGATGGAATTGATGGAATAACTGATGCTGCAGGAGCAATAGTTGACGGTGAAACAATAATCGAAGCTGAAAAGTTAGGCTTAGATGCAAATAAATACCTAACTAATAATGACTCCTATACATTCTTTAAAAAACTTGGAGGAAGCCTCATTTATACTGGAATTACCGGGACAAATGTGAATGACTTTCTTGTAGGAGTGATTGAAAGATAAAGAATATGGAATAGGATATTTAGATCTAGAAAACCCTTATCTCTTTGACTTTATCGTAAACTTCAATGGTTGCGGCTATAGGCTTCAAAACCTTCCCTTCAGGTGTTTCTTTGATTGCATATTCAAGCTTAATCCTACAGGGCATATCCTGTACGCCATGAGAGCTACTCGCTTCAATTATCTTGGCTGCAAACTCTCTCCAATACTCAGTTGAAATTTTAGGATTAGCCTTCTCCCGATTCAAGATAGCATAAAACGCTCTTTTTAATCTGAATAATGCGCCTCTACCTGAGGGAGAGATCCTAGTAACAATCTGTTGAATAGCAATTTTACCCTCAAGAGCAGCTAAAATCTTCTCTATCTGCTCATCTGAAAAACCTTCAACTTTGAGCCTTTTAATGAGTTCCTCTCTAGATTCAGACATAATATATGTCACCAAGATATATTATATTACTAACTTATTTATATTAATACATACTATGTAAAAGTGAAACTAGAAATACGAAAACGATTAGAATCTAGATAATCTTGCTATTTCCTTTTTTCTATCTTCCAACTCCATTTTAGCCTTCTCAACTAAGCTGGGATTTAAAAGCAAGTCTAAAGCAGTCATTGCAAGAATCTTAGAGCCTAAAATTAATGCTCTACGACCAGCCTCTGAACCAGCAGCCCTAGCAAATTCTATTGAATGCCCAGGAGTACCAGTAGGCACCAATGCAACTCTCACTTCGACTGAAGGAATAACTTGACTTACATTTCCAAAATCAGATGAACCTAAACTTTTTCGTCTTTTAACTTCATCAAGAGGCTCCACTTCTTCACCTAGCAAAGTAAAATTCTCCTTAACAAGACTCGTTAAAATGTCATTTGGGATCAAGTTGGCATAAGTATTAGCAGTCTTAGTAAACTTCATTGAAGCCCCAGTTTGTAATGCTGCACCTTCAGCACACTTCCTAATTTTTTCAACAACCTCCATTAAATACTCAATTGAAGCTGCCCTCGCATAAAATCTTCCAGAAGCATAATCAGGGACAATATTAGGTGCTTCACCACCCTTCTCAATTATTCCATGAACCATAGCATCCTTTTTTAAATGTTGTCTAAGTGCATTTATGGAAACGAAAGTTAATATTAACGCTTCAAGAGCATTTATCCCTTTATAAGGAGCTCCAGCAGCATGTGCAGCCTTCCCAAAAAATTCAATTCTAAATGCCTCCCTAGCTAATGAAGAATAACCAACATAGTTTGCATCACTCGGATGCATCATTAAAGCAACATCAGCTTTAGAAATTTCGTTAAGCATTAAAACTTTTCCACCAGCATTCTCCACATAACCTTCCTCAGCAGGTGTACCGAAAACAACGATCTCTCCATCTAAATCATCCATAATCTTACTTAGAGCTATGGCAGCACCAATAGCAGCAGTACCGATAAGATTATGACCACAAGCATGTCCCAATTTTGGGAGAGCATCATACTCTGCTAGAAAAGCAATTTTAGGTGTTCCAGTTCCCCTTCTAAATACAGCCTTAAAGGCAGTCGGTAAATTACAGACACCTAGCTCAACTTGAAAACCATGCTTTTTAAGTTCTTCACTTAAAAGCTTTGAAGCCATGTATTCTTGAAAACCTAACTCAGGATTTCTATAAATAGTATCACTAATCTCAATTAACCTACCTTTCAGTCCATCAATAATATTACAAACAGCTTGCTTCAAATTCAATTACAAACCCTCCAGTCAAATAAGTAGGGGATAAATATTATGAAAATGAAAACTAAAAATCTTATTGCTGAAAACTAGGTTAAAGGAGAGGTTAAAAGATAAAGAAGTGATGGAAGCTCTGCAACACTACTTATAATATAGTCAGCACCGCATGCTCGTAATTCAATTTCGCTTCGAACCCCAGTTTTCACTCCAATAAAAAGAACTCTAATCTTCTTCGCACACTCTACATCAAGAATGCTATCACCAACAACTACAACTTCACTAGGCTCGAGACCTAACATAGAAATTGCTTTTAACAAATGTTCAGAATGTGGCTTAACATTTCTAACATCATCCCTAGTAACAATTGCATCAAAAAATCTCATTAAACTAAAGCGTTCTAAAACCCTTAAGGTAGGTTTTCTTCCACATAAAGTATAGAGAGCTAATTTAAGCCCCAGACCTTTAACATATTCAAGAACAGATAAAGCACCAGGAATTAATGAAAGCCTCTCAGCAGCATTTAGCTCATACCTCTCAATGATCTCATATAAATCGGACAATATTCTTCTACGTACATTACTATCTAATTCCATTCTCTCAGCAATATAATGAAAATTCTTAACTATAGACCATATACTCGTTAATTTATAGAATGAATGTAAAGGAATGTTATTTAAACGAAGAACATTAAGTAAATCACTTCTCAATTTATTACGATCAACTGAATAATAAACCAAAGTACCATCCAAGTCAAAGACTACGCCACGAATAACCATTTTAATCTCCAATTCAAATTATAGAAAAGATTTTAAAACTTATCATGAAAACTAAAATCAAGAATATGATATTTAGCCAACTTAAAAACTGAAACTTACAAATAAAGATGTAACGGAGAGAATATAATATCTTGACTACATATCGGGCCACGATAAACTTCTAAAATGCATTAGCCACTAGATAACAAACTAGATATTCCATAAATTATTATAAGCCATTTAGCCTTATACAAAGATACACTTGAAAGCGATGTAGTGGCTTATGCATGAATAAAGTATGAAGTTAAGTTCATGATAAAGGAGATGAAAATTATTTTCATATTACTATAACAAGTCAACAAAACTGTCAGACAAATTATAAATACTGTTAAATATTGAAAAACTAATGCTCTAACATTTTCATGTACTTCTCAAGATTCTTTAAAGTTTTCTCTAAAGACTTAAGTCTCCTCTTTAAAGCCAAGGTCTTCTTAACAACTTCACCTTCATTACACTTCAATATTTCAATAACTTCCCTCATGATTCGAATTTCATCCATCATATCACTTCCAATATCCTCTCCTCTATATTTTCAAGGTCAATGCGATTTCCAATTCCAGTAGCAACGATATCACTACCTCCACCACGCCCATTAATCATACCACATATGATTTTACATAACTCCCTAGCACTCCTCCCAGTATTCATACCACATGCAACCAAAAGATGAACTCTACTTTCAGCCAAACCTAGTAAAACAATTACAGTGTCATCGGAGGACAACTTCCTAGAAACCTCCTTCAATATTTCGAAGTCACCCATAACCTTTGAAACTAAAACTTTAACACCATCTATAACTATGAATCTACTTGATAAAGCTGACAACAGCCTGTTAATGTACTCTTTCCTCATCTTCTTGACCATCTCAATCATTTCATTAACTCTACCAATTAAAGACTTTAACTCGGAGGAGACATCAGATAGATTAGCTACATTTAAAAGCTCAGCTAGCTCACTTAAAATCTCTCTATACCTTCGTCTAAGCTTCCTTGCAGCTTCACCCGCAACATAATTTAGCCTGACAACTCCATCCTGAATTCTATCCCAATTTACAATAACTATTTCTTCAACCTCAGAAGTATATTTACAATGTGTACCACCACAAGCCTCATGCTCTAAATCGCCAATACTGATAATCCTCAACAATCTGGATGTTGGAGGGCCGCCCTGATAAATTCTAAAACCATACTTCCTTTCAGCTTCACCTCTCAATAGAATTTCAGATTTAACCTCTAAATTCATTTTAATGATTTCATTAGCTAATTTCTGAATCTCCTCAACTTGACTTTCACTTAAATTCTCATAATGAGTAATATCTAAATGTGCCATTTCAACAGTTTTACTCGTACCATGCTGCCAAACATGTGATCCCAATATTCTTCTACTTGCATAATTAATTATATGTGTAGCAGTATGATGCTGCATTAACTGTTTACGCCTATCCCAGTCAATAATACAGTGAACAATTTCCCCTTCAACAACATTCAACTTATCTACTTTATGTAAAATTATATTTCCAATTTTTCTAACATCGATTACTTTACATCGACCTCTAGAAGAAATAATTATTCCACGATCAGCATCCTGACCACCACTCACTGGATAAAAGCCTGTTCTATCAAGAATTAATTCATTTCCAATAATCTTCAAAATCTTTGCATCAAACTCTTTAACACCATCATAGTATAAAATTTCAGTTGAAGGAAAACATCTTAATTTCTTTAATTCAACTTCCTCCTTAAAAGCTTTAACCTTCTTTCTATGCCTTGCTGTTACACGTGAGTAGAAGTCGGGTGGAATTTCAATTTTAATCCCTCTTTTCAAGGCTATTTCTTGAGCTAACTCAGGAGTAACACCATGAGAATCATAAAGCTCAATCAGCTTGTCAGGTGTAATCTTCTTTCCAGTTGAAATTAATGTTGAAACCATTTTAACTGCCTTCTCTCTAGTCCTAATATACCTCTTAACCTCAACTTCAACTATCCTTTTAATGTAATCAAGATTTTCATATAACTCTGGATGAATTCCTCTAAATCTCCTAGCTACGAGGTCAAAGACATAATATATATCAAATTTAAAGTTGTATCTTGAAATTAAGCTTAAAGCCCTCCTTAAAATAGCCCTTAAATTATATCCTCCACCAACATTACTTGGAATGCCACCATCAACAATAGCGAAGGCCAATGCTCTTACATGGTCAATAAGAGCATATATGGCTTGAATCGGCTCAATATTAGCTCTCAAATACTTCAAATCTACATTCAATCTTGAGGAAAGAGTATTCCACATCACTATAAAGTCGCCGATATCCTCAATATTCAAACTAGAACTAATCTTAGAGTACCTTAAAAGTAATTCTTCATCAAAATCTAGATTTGAAATTTCAATTAACTCCCGTATTTCATCACCAAAGACTGCATCATAACTAGTAGCACACCCCTGAGTTATCCAGCAGAATCTCTCTAATCCAGCACCCATATCGATAACCTTTCTATCCATAACTCTAAAGTTCCCAGGAGAACCAAAAAACTCGGTGAAAACAGCATTGCCAAGCTCCAACCCTGCAACATGATATTCAAGTGAATATCCAAAGGCACCAGCTCCAATCCAAACATCCTCAATAAAGTTTATCTCCTCAGGCCTAATACCAATAACTCTAGTTAGAAGATTATAATCCAGCTCAATGCAACGGTCCTTCCAATATCCATGTCTACCATCATAAAGTGAAGCCTGCTCAACATGACTATGACAAGTCCAATGCCTCCCAGTAATTCCAACATTATCAACATCATTAAATCTAAGCGAAGGCTGAAGCATAATTATATTATGCGCAGGAAACTCGAAATCCAACTTAGAATCAACCATACGATAAAAGTTAACTATACCAGCAATGGTGAAATTTAATGGAAACCACCTACAAACAACAGGATACCTATCAATATTGACATGATCATTCTTAGCGAAGAAATCTCTAATTAAATTCCAAGCCTCCTCGTAACTTAACCCCCTAAATCCACGGGGGCTACCAATAAACTCATACTCCCTACATGTAGAATCATTACAGACATCCTGCTCTCCAATAGACCAAAAATACTTTCCACACCGAATACATCTACGACGAGAAAAACCTAAATCAACTAGAAAATCAATCTTCCAATACTTCTCCCAATCCCTTTGAAACTCTCTAATCAATTCATCCTTATTCATACTAATCCCATAAAGAAATATCCATGAATAAAATTAAAGTTTGCCATGAAAATAAACCATAGATCTACTCTGAAGACAATAACTTCTCTTCAACTTCAATCAACCTTCTAAATCTCTCACGCCATTTGTTATAAATCCTATAGAGGGTTAAGAGCGTAAACAGTATGATAACTGCAGAGAATAACGAAACAACAGCTAAAGTAAAATCTATTAAACTTATCTGAAAAAGCTTTAAACCATATCTCTGAAGCTCCCGAAATGAGATGGCAATCACAATAATACATGAAACAATTCCAAATAGTGAGACAAACTTAATGTTTTCAAGCTCATCTAAAAGCTCCATGATAAATTCATGAACCGATTCAATTAAACCTTTATCACCCATACGAATCACCTAAAATTAGAATAAAATAATATAAGCATCTTTCTCACCACTGGTGAAACTATAATATTTTAGGGAGCACATTTTTAAGCTCATCATAAACACTCTTCCCCTTATTTGTAATCATAAATCCACCATCAACCTCCTTAACGAAACCCCTTTCAATAAGAAACATTACATGCTTAAGAAAGTCATCATAAGAAAGACTGGTCCTCCTCCATAAATGTGTACGTAGCATAGGCTCCTGCTTATATCGTAGATGCTCAAGAATTTCAAATCGAATTTGCACTGCATCCTTCTTCCTTCGGACCATAATCGCTCCGCCTTTTCTCGACTAAACTTCACTTCCATCATAACTCACTTCTCAACAAGTAAAATAGTTTATGTACGATGCATACAAAAAAGAGGGAAGCATTAAGGCTTCCAAGCCTTAAATACACCTGTACCTTGAAGTACAACCCACCCAGTACCATAAGCTAAAGCCTCTGAATCGTCACTTAAAGTTCTAATGTGAATCAGTAAGTTTGAACCCTTAACATATATCTTGCCACATCCACTGTAGATTACAGTATTCCCTCTAATCACCTTACTTCCATGACCATCAACCCTAACTGTTAAGTCAAAATCACCATAGTCCTCAATTGTAATAACACCCCTACCTCTAAGAAGAAAGGAACCTGAACCTTGAAGTATAGCTGTTCCTATACCCCTAGCATATAAAAAACCAGTTCCACCAATATTCACTGCCATAGTAGTTGTAATGTATATGCTGAAGATCAATGCAATTACTAAGGCGGATATATAAGCCATCTTCCTCTTAATCATATAAATCACCTCGACTTAAAATATTAAATAAATATTTAAATAAAATAAACGCATCATAAATATAAATTAAAAATATACACCAAAAATGAATACCAATTATAAATTCAAAATAATTCCATTCAACCTTTCAAAACTATTTAAAGCAACCTCATAATTCTTCTTAGGAACATATCCCTCAACAATAACTAAGCCCTCAAAATTACGGCTATAAAGACTTCTGAAAATCTCCTTAAAATCCAAAATACCCTCCCCAACTGGCAAGTGTAAATTGCTTCCAATAGCATCACTAACATGAACATGTTCAATATTTACATCCAACTCATCAATATATTCAACTGGATTCATAACTGTACTTGCATTGGCAATATTCAATGCTAAACCAACCCTAACCCCACATAAATTCTCAATCCCATCAATTAAGCAATTAATTTCATGTGGAGAGCTAAAGGTACAACGCTTATCATTCACCTCCATATTCTCAATGGCAATTCTAGCACCAATATCAAGAGAATAATCAACAATCTCCTCAAATGATTGTAGTGTTAAATTTTCAACCTCCTTTCTAGAAACTCTATTAGAAGAAGCCTTGCCAGGATGAAGAACTACAATCTTAGCATTAATCAACTTTGCCATAAGCAAAGTAGCCTTAGCAAACTGAATAGACAAACGTCTAATATGAGGATTTAAACTAGCTAAATTAACATCCCAATGAGCAGTATGAACAGAAACATTTAAACCCAAATCCTCAAACTTCAACCTTAAATTCTCAATTAAATTTAAATTAACACTCAAAGGATCAATAACTCTAGGCTCAGCCCACAATTCAAAGGCCTTAAAACCAATTTTATGGGCTAAATTTATAGCTCTAACCAAACCATAATCCCAAAGAACTCTATGAGAAACACCGAGAATAAAGCCACTCAAATCAATACAACTCCTACTCAACACAAAACAATTTCAAGAAACCTATAAAAATTGTCATAAAATAAGCTAGCATAACATATAATTAGGTAATTTGGCTTCAACAATAACTTGGTGAAAAATTGGGTGAAATAATACTCTCACCACCACCTAGAATAAAAGTTTTAGAGGCACTTGGATGCATTGCAGACAAGAGAATAAAAATCCTAAAGGAAAATTATGCAGAGGTTACCTCAAGCCTAGGTACAAGAAAATACAATGTATACCTAGACTTAAAGAGGGGTGTAGCCTATAGTAGTGACAATGGAACAACCTATAGAAACTATATTGGATACCCAATAATTTCATTCCTAATGATCAAAAATATCATACCATTCAACAAAATAATAGCAGAAGCATTAAAGGGAATACCATGGAAAACCCTTAATGAAAGATATAAGAAGTATGCATTAGTTGAGAGAGAGATTCTAAAGATGTTAAAGGAGAAGGGAATTAGTCGAAAGGAAGTAAATGAATACATCAAAAAGGTCATGGAAAAACTAAGAGATATGAAAATAATTAAATTAACAAGCCTTCCACTTGAAGCATACTAGACTTTTAAATTATCAAAAATTAAATGGAATAAAAAATTTTTAAAAGAAAAACTTTTTAGGTAAACCCGAAATTAAATAGATGAAAGCCATGAAAATAACTAGAAAAGAAGCAGAATACCTATTAATACTATTCAGGGAAAAGGCATTTCCAAACAAGTATATTAGTAGCATTTCAATGGCTAAAAAACTCGGCATCTCACCATCAACAGTAGTTGAGAAATTCCAAAGGTTATCTGAAAAAGGATATATAAGATATGTGAAGAGGAAGGGTGCAAGGCTAACTGATGAAGGATTGAAAATAGCTAAAAAACTAATTAGAAGACATAGAATCCTAGAAGTCCTAATTGTTAAAATTTCAGGAGTAGATGCAAACACTGCATGTTCAATGATTAAAGGTCTAGAAACAGCAATCAACGATGAACTAACCGAGCTTTTATGCGAATCCCTAGGTAAACCTAAGCAATGCCCCCATGGATATGAAATTCCGGAGGTATAAAAATGAAATGGAAGCTAATACCCATAATAATTATATTGACACTCCTTCCTACAAAAGCATCAATATCAGCTGAAAATGACAAAATAATAATTGCAACATCAATTGAAACCCTATCACTAATAGCAAGGGAAATTGGAGGAGAGAAAATTGAAGTCCACACTATCCTTCCAGAAGAAATGGAGCCACATACATTTCAACTAACACCAAGCATAATCAGCCTCGTTAGAAATTCATCACTATTAATATTAACTGGACACTTCCAATTTGAAAATGAAATTCTACAGTCAATAAATATTCCACATATAAGCATTGAAGATTACAAGAAAAATGAATTGAAACTCCTAACAATACCTGGAAATGGAATAAATCTACATGGATACTGGCTTCACCCCAAAAATGCATTAGCAATTGCAAAGACAATTAAAGAGAAATTACAGATGATTGACCCTCAAAATGGAGATTACTATGAAGAAAAATTCAATGAATTTAAAGATAAGATAAATATAATACTGAAATACATCAATGAAAGCCTAATAGAAAGCTTCGGTTTAAAATGGATTAAAGCAGTTATAGCATTCCCAGCAGCACAATATGTAGTAGATATGCTTCAAATACAAAGTGAAGCATTCCTAAGTAAGGGACATGGAATACTAGTTAGCGCAAATGAATTAGTAGAAATTGAAGAGAAACTTAGAAGCGGAGAATATAAAATAATCATTTCACCAGACATAACAGTTAAAACAAGCTTAGGAGAATACGTAACACAAATATCAAGAGAGACCGGAACACCAATAGCATACATAAAGACAATAAGTGGAAGAAACTTCTCCTCATATACTGAATTAACAATGTATAATATTGGCATAATAATTGGAGCAATAACAAATCAACAAAAATCATCATCAACTCAAACAAGCACATACACTCCATTAGAAGTAGCACTAATAATCATAGCTCTAACCCTAGCAGTAATAGCATCAATAGAGGCATGGCTATTAATGGGGAGAGTCTAGAATGGAAAATCAAATTAAAGTTGAAAATTTAACAGTAAAAATAAAAGGAAACACAATCTTAGAAGAATTAAACTTTAAAGTAGATCTACCAAAATTCACAACTATAATAGGCCCCAACGGGGCTGGAAAAACAACCCTACTAAAAACTCTAATTGGACTAATCAAACCAACAAGTGGGAATATAAGTGTTTTAGGGTTAAATCCAATAGAAGACGCATTAAAACTTAGAAGATATATTGGATATGTACCGCAAAGAGAGAGAATTGAACTCGAAATACCAGTAAAAGTTAAAAGCGTCGTCCTAATGGGAATACTATGCAAAAAGAAGCCTCCAAGAATAGTTACGAGAAAAGATGTTTTACTAGCTAGAGAAGCCCTACTAAAGGTAGGCTTAGAGGAACTATGGGATAAAAAATTCTCAGAACTCTCAGGAGGCCAGCAGCAAAGAATTCTAATTGCAAGAGCACTCGCCACAAAACCAAAACTACTCCTACTAGACGAACCATTAAGTGCAGTAGACGTTAAAAGTCAATGGGAAATACTAGAAACACTCAAGAAACTAGAGAGAAGTGAAAAAATTGGAATAATGCTAGTTACACATGACATAAATCCAATAGTAGAATATACAGATGAGGTAATCCTACTAAACAAGAGAATAATAGCGAAAGGAAGCATAACTGAAGTAATAACTGAGGAAAATCTAAAGAAAGCATATGGTCCAAATGTCAGAGTAATTACATCGGGAAACATATGTTATGCAATTACAGGTGATGTGTATGCTTGACATACTGATTAGAAATCCATTCATATTGAGGGCGATAATTGGAATAATATTAGCATCCTTCTCAGCGGCAACAATGGGATCATTTACAGTAGTTAGAGGAATATCATTTCTAACAGCTGAAATAGCACATGCAGCACTAGGTGGAGCTGCATTAGGAGTGTTTCTGCAAAGCTCAGGGATAACACCATGGATAAATCCATTCCAAATGGCAATACTATTCGCAGTGATAACCGCACTCTTCACAGGATATGCAGGTGAAAAGGGATATACCATAAAGATGGAAACAGCAATAGGCGTTGCATTTGCAATAAGCATGTCAGTAGCAGTAACTTTAATGGGCTTAATTCCATCGGAAAAAATACCTGAAGTTTGGGGCTATTTAATTGGAGACGTACTACTACTGTCAAATGAAGACATATTAATTCTAGCCATAATCACAGCATTAACAGTTATCTTAACAACAATCTTTTACAGAGAATTTTCATACATATCATTTGATGTTGAGGGAGCAGAAGCCCTAGGATTAAATGTAAAGATATATCATTACATGATGCTGATACTAGCATCACTAGCCATTGTAACTACAACTAAAACAGTTGGATCAATACTGGTATATGCATTCATGGTTGCACCAGCAGCAACAGCCCTTGAAATTGCGGATAACCTTTCAAGTATAATGGTAATATCACTTATCCTCTCAATAGTATGTGGACTAATAGGCCTAACAACATCACTGGTAGTAAATGTAGCTCCAAGCGGAATCACTGGAATAATACTATCAATCATATATCTAGCAACATTAATATCGACTAGAATTCTAAAGAAAACAAAGTAAATGGAATTGAAGCTACCTTCTGAACTTAATCTTTCTAAGCGATAACTTAGCTGTAAGTAGCTTCTCAGTTGTAAAGAGCTTAGCAGCAACATATAAGATGAGAAAGGTGAATATGCACATATAAATAATGCCATAAACTATCGTTGAGTAATCCTCTAAAATGGCAGCCTTAGCAGCTAATGTTGGATGAGTATAGGGTATAGCGTAGAGTAAAAGTTGAAGATGAAATGGCAATGAGCGAATATCAGTAAACATTTGAATAAAGGATGGTGCAAATATTAAGAAGAATAAATAGCTAACTAGAGTCTGAGCACTCCTTACATCCTCAGTTAAAGCAGAAATAGTTACAGCTAAAGCTAAAGCAGATATTAATGAGATAAATAAGGACAATCCAAGCAAGGCAAAGCCGAGAGGAGTTAAAGTTAAACCTAAAGCCTCAGAGCCGGGAAGAGAACTAAATTCCGGAAGAGAAGTGAATGATCCAATATAATAGGTATAGCCAAGCATATAAATTGAAGAGCCAATGGCAGCAACAATAACTGAACCTGCAAGCTTACTAGCTAGAATAGTCAACCGATTAACTGGCAGAGTCAATAAGGTCTCTAAAGTCTTCTCCTCCTTCTCAATAGCAACAGAAGTAGCTGCAAGCTGCATGGCAAAGACAAGTAACATCATAATAGTCATGGGCATAGTCATAGATTGAGAATTTATAACACCAATAACTGCTTGGGGAGAAACATCATACACAATACCCTTAATAACAGATTTCTGATCAGCAACAATCGGATTCAAGACAGAATCTGGATCCCTATCAGGGAAAGCCTTCTTAATAGCCTCAACAACCAATTGACTCTTCAAATATTCAACTAAAGCGACAGGAGTAGAGGAGGTACCAGCCTCAGCAAAACTTAAAGACTTAAATATAGTATATAACTCAACCTCAGACTGCCTACCCAAAGTAACATTCAAACTGAAACCATTAGGAATAACCATTAAGACTTGAAGATCCCTCCTCTGAACCTCCAATAAGGCATCATGAATAGACATAGCCCCAAGTAAAGTTATAGATGCATTAGGATTAGACTCAAGCAAGGATATTAAAGTTTGAGCCATAACCCCACCATCCAAATCCAATACAGCAACCTTAGGTTTAAGAACAGCCTCCCTCATAGCAGTAAATGATATATTCATGGCATAACCCATAACACCAAACATTAAAATTGGCATTAAAATCATACCAACAACTATCTTAGGATCCCTCAAAATCTCCTTAATCTCCTTCTCCAATAAAATCTTAAATGAATTAGGCAAGACCAGTCACCCTCGCAAATACCTCTTCAAGATTAGAAGCATTAAACTTAACCTTCAACTCATCAGGTCTACCCTCAACCAAAATTCTACCCTCATGAATAAGGGAAACCCTATCACAGAGATATTCAACCTCAAGCATGTTATGGCTGGATAGGAGAACAGTTACATCAAACTTCTCCACATACTCCCTAATAATCCTCCTAACATGAAAGGCATGAAGAACATCCAAACCAGCAGTAGGCTCATCTAAAATGGCAAGTCTAGGCTTAACCATCAATGCCCTCGAAATTAAAAGTCTACGCTTCATACCCTTACTATAAGTTTTAATCTTATCCCCAAGCCTATCACCAAGCCCAGATATCTTTGAAGCCTCCTCAACCATCCCAAGCAGCTCATCCTTATCATTTGCATAAAAGGAAGCCATAAACTCAAGATACTCCCTACCACTCAAGTTCTTATAGGCTCCAGCCTCCTCAGGAAGATAGCTAATAATCCTCCTAACCTCATCTGCATCATCAACTACATCAAAACCGAAAACCCTAACAACACCAGAGGTAGGCTTCAAAAGGGTTGCAATTATACGAAGAGTGGTGGTCTTGCCGGCACCATTAGGACCAATTAAACCATAAATCTCCCCTGAAAAAACATGAAAAGTCAAACCATCCAAAGCTTTAATCCTACCATAATACTTAACCAAATCATACACCTCAATGGCATAACCATCATCACTCAAACTGCACACCCCCAAGACAATTAAAACTGAGCAATTCATTTAACTTCGATATAAATTCACCAGGATCCCCAGGGCTGAGCATATATCTAGTTCCATCAACAGTAGTTATCAACACAAGATTATTCCTATTAGTAACATACATCCAAACCCTCCCAACTCCTCTAAGTAGAAAAAGGCCTAAGAAACCGTAAATACCACCAGAACCAAGCAACCTCAAATGCCTCCAACTCCACTTAACTCTACATGCACCATTTATTCTATCTCTAGGAATAAGAAAGCTACGCATAAACCTCCTAACAATAATGCCATTCAAAGTTATTTCATAACTTAAAGGTGAAAAGAAGAAAGGTATGATTAAAACAAGTATGGAAATAAAGACTATGGATGATGCCACTAAACAAGCAGAAAAATCTCCATCAAAAACAAATATAAAATACAATATTATAGAGTCAATTGATAAAAGCAAAATCCAAAAAAGCAGAGTTAAAATCTTAGTTAAACCATCATATTTAGCCCTTGACTTGCAGAGAAGCATTACAAAAGCATCATCACCCTTCAAAGCAGTAGAGTTGGGTGGAAATCTACAAAAACTAATCAAAGAAGAAATCATCCTTCAACCTCCAACTTCCTGAAAAATATTTCAGCTAAATCTGATGGCTCCATATCCTCAAGGCCAGATAAATCTATACCTCGCTCCTCCGCCTCATTGAATATAATTCTCCTACAATTCTCCCTTAAGGAACACTTCCTACAATTACCCCTATGTTTAAACCAAATTTGAATGCCATTACTATAGGAGAAGGTTACATATACATCAACATTTAAACCAGGACTATAACCAACAAGAAAACCCTTATCCAAATCTATACGTCTAATCTCTATCCTACTAGCCCTAGCAGTTGAAATTAATGCACGTGAAATTTTAGCCTCAACAGCCTGAAGACCCTTATGAACTGCCTGCCTAGAGATACCCAACCTTGATGCAATTTCACTAACACTTAAGCCACTCCTCTTCATCCTCCACAAGGTAAACTGCCTAGGAGTCAATATGTTTAATGACATCATGTAAACCATTGTAAGTTGACAATATATAAAAATTACTTGTCAAGCCTCTTCAATCAATGGGCGAAAAGTCCACTCATCCAAATCCTCATAGATCTGCCTCAAAATCTTAACTGCCAATTCGTTAGGCAAAAGAGAGAACAACCGAGTAATATGCTTACAAAACTGCTTTACAACGGAAACCCTAGCAAAGTCAGCGCAATCATGCATCAAAATTTTATTCTCAACATCAATAACTATAATGTAATCTCTAACCTTAGCCCTAACCATGGAAGAAGAATACTCTTCAATTGAAAATTCATCGCTAGAAATCTGGAGAGCCCTCTCAAATCTACGCTTATCAACAAATAGTTTAATAAGCTTCATAGGATCATTACTGGAAAGTAGAGTGTATAATTGGAGGCCCTTAACCCTAAGAGCTGGAGGAGGAACTAAAGCCCTACCACTCCTAAAATATTCATCAACTCTCTCCTTAACCTTAACTTGCTCAGGGGTTAATAATCCAAGCATCTCCAAAACAGTTAATGCAGACTCACATGCAAAGCCATGAAAATGATTGTTAAAATAACCATAAACAACCTTAACCCTACTTGAAACATCTCTAATCCTTGGAACCCACTCCTCAAGCTCCCCCCTCTTATACCTATAATAGTACCAGGGTCTACTTCCACGGCCATGCCACCTAGTATATGCAAAATCTGCAGTAACCTCACATAAAGGAGGAAGCAATGGCTCATCAACAATAGTATAAGCAACATTATACTTCCTAAGCAAACTAAAGGTTTCATCCCTAAGCCAAGACTCATGTCGAAACTCAATGGCAAACATATAGTCTCTAGGAAGAACCTCAAACAAATCCTCAAGCAAACCTAAATTAAATTTAAGGGATGGAGGAAGCTGGAAAAGTAATGGTCCAAGCTTACCAGAATCCCTCAATGGAGACATTAAATTTAAAAATAAATTCAAGTCATCCTCAACACCAAGCTTAAGCTTAAGCTCCTTCTTATGAGTTATAATTTTAGGAATCTTAGCAGAAAAAGTAAAACCATCAGGAGCACGCCTATTCCAAATATAAACAAGCCTAGGTGAAGGCAAACTATAAAAGGTTGAGTCAATCTCAACAGTGTTAAAAACCCTACTATAAAACTCAAACTTCCTCTTAGATGAAGGATAAAATACTCCAACCCAATCAGCATAATCCCAACCAGAAGTACCAATCCTAATCTCACCCATCCATCAAACCACCAAATCCCTTTTATCAATGTTTTATATAATAAACATCCACTTAAAAGTAGAGCTAAAGTGGGCTGTGAGCATACATGGGCTTAAACGAATTAATAAAAGAACTAGAGAAGATAATGAAAAATGATAGGATAAACAAAATTATAGATGAAAGAGTAAAAGAATTCATAGAGACAAACAAAGCTGGAAGTGAAAGATGGTTCGAAGAACTTGTCTTCTGCATCCTAACAGCAAATACAAGTGCAATTACAGGATTAAAAGCAACCAAAAAACTGAAAGAGAAAAACCTAATACTAAATGGATCATTAAGAGAAGTTGAAGAAGTATTAAGAAGGGTAGGGCACAGATACGCTAAAAGAAGAGCTGAATACATAATGCTAGCAAGAAAATATAGTTCAAACCTAAAAGAAATACTAACATCAATAGAAGGCATCTACAAGAAAAGAGAATGGCTAGCAAAAAACATTAAGGGTATTGGGATGAAGGAGGCAAGCCACTTCCTAAGAAATGTAGGATACTTCAACCTAGCAATAATAGACAGACATATAATAAAAATACTAAAAGCCTACAATCTAGTAAACCCGACACTAGATAGAAAAACAATAACCAAGAAAAAATACATTAAAATTGAGAATTTAATAAAAAGGATAGCGAGAAAAATAAATTTAAAGCCAGGAATACTAGACCTGTACTTATGGTACATGAGTACAGGAAAAATATTGAAATAAACGTTAGGCTAATAGTTTTAGAGGAAAATTGAAAATTCTAATAGGAACAGGTGGATGGAGCTATTTTAAACTCCCAAGAGAAATGGGAGACAAGTTAAAATGGTATGCAAAGGCATTCAACGTAGTAGAAGTAAACTCAACCTTCTATGAGATACCCCCAATAGAAATAGTTAAAAGCTGGAGGAAAAGAACACTCCCAAACTTTGAATTCACAATAAAATGCCACAAATCAATAACACATGAAAACAAACTAGAATTAAACAGTCAAACAAAACAAATACTAGATAAAATGATTGAAATATGCAAAACACTAGAAAGCCAACTACTAATAATACAGACACCATCAACAATCAAACCCACCAGAGAAACAATAGGGAAAATAGAAGAGATAATTGAAATAGCAAAGCAAAACAATGTAAGAATAGTATGGGAACCAAGAGGAGATGAATGGAAAACAAGCAAAGCAAGAAAACTAATAGAAAATTTGGTGGAAAAACACAGCATAGTACACTGCACAGACCTATCAAAAGAGGAGCCAGTAAAAGTAAAGGATATCCTCTACACACGACTATTCGGAAAAGGAAAACATAACCTATACCAATTCACAAAAGACGAAATAGCGAAAATATACAAACAAATAATCAAACTATCAGGAAGAACAGAGAAAGTTTACGTAATAGCACATACAAAGAAAATGTACATCGACGCAGCAAGAATCAAAAAATACATAGAAACAGGAAAAACACCAAGCCCAACAAGGAAGATAGGAGTACAAGCAACAATGGAAGTATTACTGGAAGATGCAAAATTTCCAACAACAAAACAAAAACTAATAGAAAAACAGGGATGGAAAGTAATAACATGGAGAAGGGGAGAAGAAATAAAACTAAAAGAAATACTCGAAAAAATACCAGATAAAAACTATAAAGACATTATCGAATTATGGAGGGAGATAAGCAAAATAACATAGGAACAAGACTAATTGAAATATTGGTAAACTACAATTTACCTAAAATTTAAATATTGGTTCATTGCAATATATCAATATGATTAAAAACGACCTAGAAAGATTTAATGAATGGTGGTTCACTGGAAAAATTAGAAAGGAACTCACACCACCATTCAAGAGGCATGCATTTCAAAGAGTCTTAAAAAGCTTAAAGGAAAGACAAATTCTACTAATAATAGGCCTAAGAAGAGTTGGGAAAACTACAATTCTATACCAAACCATTGAAAAATTACTAGAAAAAGTAAATCCCGAAAATATACTCTATTTCTCCTTCGATGAAGCAATATATAATGTAAAAGAGGTTTTAGAGGTCTATGAAAAATACTTCCTCAGAAAACCCTTCGAAGAAGCAGGTAGAATCTATATTTTCTTCGACGAAATCCAATATGCAGGTGACTGGAGTTCAATAGTAAAAAGCTTCTACGATTTATATCCCAACTTAAAATTCTATATTTCTGGATCATCAACAATATTGCTCTCCAAGGAAGCCCTAGAAAAATTAGCGGGAAGATTCTTCTCCCTGGAAATGAAGCCATTAACCTTCATTGAATACTTAGAAATGAGAAAAATAGATTTCGAAAAAATAAAATATTCCCCCAGAAGACTTGAAATATACTTTCAAGACTACTTGAGAAAAGCAGGCTTCCCAGAAATAGTTGGTTGGAAAGATGAAGAAAGAATACGTGAATATATTAGGAATACAGTTATAGACAGAATAATCCTAAGAGACCTACCAGTCTTCTTTAAAACAAGAGACATGCTACTCCTAGAAAACATTGTAAAAACAATTCTATCAAATCCAGGAGCAATAATCAACATAAATACACTATCAAGAAATTTAGGGAAAAGCAAAATAACCATCTCAAACTATCTAAAATTCCTAGAATCATCACTAATTATAAGATCATTATCAAACTATAGGCCAAGCATTCAAGCAGCTTCAAGAAAACTGAAGAAATACTATCCAAAAACTCCATCACTAATATTCGCATATTCAAAGGAAAACTTTGAAAGACAACTTGGCAAGGTAATTGAAACATACACTGTAAATGCATTGGAAGCGAAATACTATTATAGAAAGGGAAGAAGTGAAATAGACATAATCATAAAGAAAGACATGAAATTAATTCCAATAGAAGTAAAGGGAAAAGTTGAAGAAAAAGACATCAAAAAATTTAGGGAGAAAATAAGGAAAATCAACGCTAATAGAGGTATTATAATATCATTAAACCAGGAAATCGAAGAAGAAAACATAAAAGTTATACCAGTCTATCTGGTTGAAAAGTTAAAAATAAATTAATAAGAACTTAGAATTTCTATGGAATGGAAATAGAATATAGAGAATATATGAAAGGTGATGAAGAACATTATGCTAAAATATGGAATGAATCATTAAAAAATTACAGCTGGTATACCCAGCATCCAAAAATAACAGTCAAATATATAGAAGAAATAATAAATAGGAATATTAAAAACCCAACATACAAACTCATATTCGCAACACATAAAGGAAGACCTATCGGCTTCATAGAAGCCATAATGGAAAACAATACAACTGGAAGAATACCACCATACAGACCCTGCATCCTACCAGAATACCAAGAAATAGATATTGCATCATCACTCATAAACATTGCAACTAAACATCTAATAGGAAAAGGAGCAAAGAAAATTAAATTCACAATAAGTGGACTTGAAGATGAAATAGAAAAATACATTAAACTCTACAAAAACTTGGGATTCAAAATATGGCGTAAAGCAAAGATAATGCAGAAAAAACTAAGTCAAATACCAACCTACAAGCCATCCATTCCAATAAAAACTCTAACGGCAAAACATGTTAAATTAGAAGCATTCATAAACCTATTCATAAAATGCTTCAGGGACTCAATGGATAGAGATGCACGTGAAATAGCTTCAAACATTAGGAAAACTGAAAAATTAATAAAACAACTATATGAAATAGATGGAAAATTTAATCCAGAAAAATGGATCATTGCAACAATCAATGGAAGACATGTAGGCTTCATAATAGCAACACACCAGGAAGGTAAAGGAGTAATATCAGAAATTGGCATAATACCAGAATTTCGGCGAAAAGGTATAGGAAGCCTATTAACAGTAAAGGCGCTAAAGACATTAAGGAAGCATGGATTAAAGGAGGCAATAGTAGGAATAGACGAGCAGAATACACCAGCAATAAACCTATTCAAAAAACTAGGCTTCCAAGACACCAACCAAAAAATATATGAACTCGAATACACATGCTAGAAGGATGCAAAGATAAAATTGACATATCAGATAAATCACCACTCCTCGGAGGGAAAACTCTCCCTAACCTTATCTGGAGGATCATCAATTAACCTCCACAAACCCCTCTTAAAATCTAATAAAACTATACCAAGTAAACTTGCAACATAATCACTAATCAATACCTCACTAATATGTGGATTAACAATTACATTTACAAGTAAATTTTTATTTTCCCTATCCTCTAAAATCAACTCCAATTCCAAAGCTGACTCATAAAACGGTAAAACCACTTCTCCTCCACCAGTATCAAGTAAAGTAGAAACACTCTTCTCAGGAGGCCATAAACCCAATCTCTTAGCCAATTCAACTGGAATTACAATATCAGGAGAATCAGTTTCAAAACCACTATTAAGCAAAGCACTCGTCTCAACCATCAAATCATCTCTTTTTAATTTAACTCTAATTCTACCAGCCATAACCTCACCTAATAATCTTAATTTTCCTCATATAACCAATTCTTTTCCTTCGAGGGAAAGCTGACTTCCTAATATTCCTCAAAACTTCAAGGACCTCATCACTCAAAATCTTCACCATAAATAAAACCCCAATTATCAAAATAGCATTCCAGCTAATTTAAGTTTCCCAAATCCCTCAACCCAATAAATAAAACCAATAGGAAATTAATCCAATTAAATTTACGACACTCTAACTACGTCTCTTTAATTTAAGCTTGTATACTATAGCGCCAGTGACGGCTATTGCCAATATTGCTATTATTACTCCCGTTATGTTTATTGGAGTTATTGGCCGTTTAAACTCAAGTTCAACTACCTTAAAGGTTATTCTCATATATTCTATTTTATCTCCACCTTTGAGAGAGAACATTAATTTATTTGTAATGTCAAAACCAGTTATTCCCTTAGGTCTTGATAGACCATATGGTGGTGTTGGTTCAACTCTATAAGGAAAAGGTATTTCTGCTTTTATTAATTGGAGCTTAAAATCAGCAGTCCAAATCCAATTGCAACCAATTTTTATCCATGTGTTATGATTAGCTAGATGATGAACTATTAGAGGACCAGTAAAATTAAACAAATCGAAAACATCTAAAAGGTAAGTTTCCCCCATCCTAAAGTTAAAATAACTCCTCCTGACAGATCTATACTCCATTTTTCCAGCCTTTTTACCTACAACTAAACGTAGAACAAATTCATCACCCCCTCTAAGTGTTTTCCTGCTTATTAGGGATAATAATCCTTCATTGGGAATTAAACTCAAGAACTTATCGGTTACAACGTCTGAATTAAAAGTATTTGCCCTGGCAGTATAATTTAGTGAGTCTTCTCTTGGAGTATGTATTATTTTAGTTAATGTTTCATCAAATTTAACTTCCAGCCATTCCTCAATCTTTTCCAGTGCCATTGGAGCTTTAATTTTAGCCTCTTCCACACTAATCTCTTTCAATCTAAACCAAAGCAAACATTCAAGACGTCTACCAACATGATAAATTACACGAACCTCATCCCAAGCTAAACCCCTAATATAAGGAAGAAGAATAGGGACATCCTCCAACTCAGAAACAATAACTAAACTCACATCACCATTTTCATGAATTTTAACAATTAATTCATCAAAATACATTGTTGGTGGACGTTCAACTTCTCCAACACAAATTTGAGTGGATAAGAACACTAAAAGACATACAAGAAGTGTAGACCACTTCATAACCGCAATATATATATATACAAGTTAACTTTTTATATTTTTCGATGTAAAATGCTGAGAAAAATAATATTCTTTATCATCATCATACTGATAGTGACAGCAACAATGATTCCATTATCCATGCAGAAAAACTTCCAACCAGCACAAGAGGTAGGTTACATTAGCTACTTAAGTGGATGGCTAAAATATGATACGCATCGATCTGAAATGCATTGTGTTTATGAACAGGAGGGTTATCCAGGACTTGGTGCTGAAATCATTGAGATATATAGTTTTTCATGGGAAGATCCCAACACAAGACTGATAATATACCTACTACGTAGGGATGAATCAGAGATTACAAATGAAATGTGGGCTGGCGGAAGAGTAGATTACAGATATTTCTATACTGGGGCAGACTACACTTACTACATTAAGTTCTACTATGATAGCTATTATGGTGACGAACCAGATGAGCCAGATGTAATATATGATGGCTTATGCAATATTTTTGGGCCGGATAGTGATGTACCCTAATCTCATTTTATTTTTGTGTAAATAAATTTATGCTATCTTATTTCTTCTTTTAAAAATTTTATATATGATGTAGCTAAAAAGATTATTAATAATGATGCTATTATTGCTAGGTTTGGCCATGAGAGGGTTAAGCTTTCCATTAGGGATAGAGGCTTGAAGGGTGATCTTCTTGGGAAGATGCTGAAGGGGTCTATTGAAAATTTAGGGCTTATAATGTTTCTGCTGAAGGTGTTGTAATGTCTATATGGTGTGAATAGAGAAATTATGGTTAATACCCTTATTCTTCCTTCTACATCAGTTTCTGGGAGGAGTGAAGCAATGGAGCTTGCAATGGTGTGTATTAGGTATGTGAAGAAGATCCAGATTGATATGGAGATTAATAGTGACATTGAAGTCTTCTTGGTGACTATCGAGGTTAAGAGGCTTAAAGCCATGTAGGTTAGAATATAGATTACTGCAAAGACAAAGTATATTAGTAATCTTATTAACTCCTCTGCAGATGGAGCTATTCCTAATTGTGCTAATATAAATCCAGTCAGTAAGGTTATTGAGGTACCCAAAGTTAAGAGAATAGTTAGTAATCCACTAAGAATTTTGCCATTCAAAACTGTATCACGATAAATTGGACATGAAAGCAACAATAAAATTGATCCACTCTCAATTTCCTTACTTATAGAGTCAAATCCAAGAGCAATACCAATTAAAGGACCAAGCTGACCAATCAAATAGATAATTGATAATGAACCAGAAGTCAGTATATCTGAAAAAGTAATGGAGAAGCCACCCATAACTCTGCTTGCAGATGAAAATGCAGATAAAACAGTGAGTATGCTTAATAGGATGAAGAGAATTAAGAATCTTCGACTAGTAACCTGATCTGAAAACTCCTTTAATGCAACTGTAAGAATACTCATCTCCCCTCACCACCATAAACGACAAAGAAGACTTCCTCCAAAGTTGGAGGCTCAATCTTTAATGTCAAAATATGTTCCCCCTGACTAGTGACAATTTTTGAAATATCAAGTCTAACATCATCCCTAGCATAGATGATAAGTTGTCCATTAGATTTAACAACCCTATTAACATTATCTAGAGATTCAATCTTCCTTACAAGATTATCACTAAGACTTGTTACCTCCAAAACAATCTTAATACCCATCTTCTCCATAAAACCTTCAACCGTATCTACTGCAACAAGTCTACCCTTATTAAGAAAACCGATTCTATTACAGATCTGTCTAACTTCATGAAGCATATGACTTGAGAGAAAAATAGTGATATTAAAATTCTTATTAAGCCGTTTAATTAGAGATCTAAAATTAGCAGTTGCATATGGATCAAGTCCAGCGGTTGGCTCATCCAGAAAGATTATTTTAGGCCTTTTAATTAGAATGTTTGCCAAGGCCAATCTCTGCCTCATACCACGAGAAAAAGTTTTAACTGGAGCATTAATCCAATCAGATAGCTCAACAATATCTAAAGCCCACTTAATCCTATCATCAATTTCATCCCTAGGAATACCATTCAACTTTGCGAAGTAAGCCAAGTTATCATAGGCAGATAAATCCATGTAAAAACTAAATTTCTCAGGAATAAAACCAGCAACACGTCTAACATCTCTAGACTCCCTAACAATATCAAAACCAGCAACCCTACCCCCACCACTAGTAGGAGAAATTAAACCCAAGAGCATTAGAATAGTGGTAGTCTTACCAGAACCATTAGGGCCAAGATAACCAAACAACTCCCCCTCATAAACAGTCAAATTAAGATTATCAACAGCATAAATCTCCCTATTATCAACATAATAAATCTTAGTTAAATTATCAGTCTCAATAATAACATTCAAAGCTATCTCCTCCCAACCCGCCTAAAAATCAAAAGTACAATTACAATTGCAATTACAGCTAAACCAGCACCAATATAACCCCACTCAAGAGGCTTGGTTACTGAAACTCTTAAATCCCTAGAGGAAGAGGAAACTTGATCAGAAATAGCCTTAACAGTCAAAAAGTAATCACCAGCAGAAACAATAGTTGAAACATATAAATCCACCTTAAAATCAACCGATTCACCAGGACGAAGCAAAATAACCTTCTTAGGTTCAATTTCAACTTCCCAATCAATAGAAGGAACATCAATAGACAAATACAAATTAGTTACATTTAAAATACCATTATTTTCAACAGTAACAGTAAAACTCCTACTCTCACCAGAAGTTATACTGAAATAGGGTGAAGGAAACTCTGGAAAATAAACACGTAAACTATAACTACCAAATACATTCACAACCAAAACAATACTATCAAAAACAACTCCATCCTCACTAAAAGCAGTAATATTAAATTTGTGCTCACCAAGCTCCACGTAAGGTGAAGGAATAATCTCAACAACAGCACTTGAAGAAGCACCAGCAGGAACAAGCAAACCATGAACACGCTTACCAGCAACCCTAAAGGAAACACTCCAACCAGATGGCTTCCCAGAAACATTCAAATAGACAAGCTCATCCACAACACCAATATTATGAATCATCAAAGTAAAATATGCAAACTTACCAGCCTCAACATCAATAACAGGATAATCAACATAAAGCTTCAAACCCCTATTCAAACCAACAGCAGACTCAACCCTAACAATCAAGCTAAAATCTCTCTCAACAAACTTTGAAAAAAATTTAATAGTCAAATTATAATCACCAAGCAAAGCATCAACTGGAACATCAAACACAACTCTAAGCGAAACCACATCACCATCATTTAAAGACAAAAGCAAAACCTCATCACCACCATAAATAAAATGAACATCCCAGCTAGAAGGCAGATTCAAAACAGTAAAATTGAAGACATCACCAGGACCAAAATAACGTAAATTCAAATCAAAACCAACACTACCACCAACCTCAACAACCTTAGCAGGAACCATACAAGAAACACTCAAACTCCTAAAAACAGGCTTAACAACAGCCCTAAAACTCAAAAAACTCTCATAGGGAGGATGATCATAACCAACAAAAACACGAAAATTATAATCACCAGGCAAAGCATCAACTGGGACATCAACAATAAGCTGTAAAGAAACACGAGATTCATTCAACAATCGAACCATATCAACCTCAAAACCATCCAAAACAAACCTATAAGACCAATCATCAGGAAGACCCTCAATCCAAAAGCTTAAATCAACAAATGGAAAACGGCCAACATAACTAACATCAAAACTATAGACAAAACTCTCACCAGCAAAACCAACCCTACTCGGAGAACCACACCACAAATCAACATCAACAACACCACAAAAAACAGGAACAATTCCAGCTAAGCTAAAACAAGTAACAAAAACCAATAGCCAACAACGACTATTCATCACAGCTATCCCCCACATACTACTATGAAATTCAAATTTAAAAAGATAAATAATAAAGAAAGAATATCAGTCCCATCCAGAGGGAATCCAGCATTCGCCGTTATAAAGTACATCGCCGTAGTCTGGTTGACTTTCATAGTATGTAATGTCTACATATGTTGCTGCATCAGGAAATATATAATACTCACCGCTCCCCCATCCATTCGTATATAGGTCTATTGGCTTTAGACAGTTTTCATAGAAACTGTAATATCTTATCCATAAATTCACTGCATCTGGAGTATACCACATTTCAATTATGAAATAATGCGGATTGTATGGCTGTAGACTGTGCTGACCATAGTTTTCATAAGAGCTTTCCCCATGATTTAATGTGCCAAATAGGTCGATTGTAGCAGAAAGAGGTTTTACCTGTGTTTTTGCTAGGACTGAAACACTAGATGCTAACAAAAATATTAATGGTATAATTATTCTTTTTTTCACATTTATTCACCAGAAATAAATTATCGATATATATATATATATATATTCTTTCCTATTAACTTTTATTTGATGAATATGAAGAGTTTCATAGCATTCAAGTTTCTCTCAGTCATAATGCTAATTTACTGTATTGGTGTTATTCAAGCTTTTCCTAAATTTTCTGTTGATTGTAGTAAAATTACGATTAATGAAATTAAAGTTTGGTTTTATGAGCATATTCAAGTTCAAGTTTTGGAGAATGGAAGTATACTAGTTTGGCTTGAATCTTTAGTTTCAAATCCATTTCTTGAGATCTCAGATGTCAGTAAAGGTCTTCTTGGTTGTGGTTTAACTGTAAAGAAGAATGAACAGCCAAAAGTAACTGTGCATTATGACTTGAATAAGATTAGTAGAGAAGAAGCGGATATTTATGCTAACGAACTATGTCAGAAATGGCTCTCAGTTTTTGGGGGTGAGGGGGAGTTAGTGGATGTTAAGGAAGTATCTATTACATCACCTTTAACTGGGAAAACTTATCATTCTGTATTTTATAAATATGAAATACAGGGTTTAAGTGTTGACAGGGCGATTCATCTTTTTATGAAATATAAGCCTAAGAATGGTTTTCTAGATTTATTAAGTGTGGATAGCATTAAAGGTTCTAATATGTTTTATTTCAGCATTTTTAGAGATGAGACTGGCAATATCCGATATAAATTGGCTTATCAAGGCTATTTTCCAAGCTACTTTAAGTTCAAAACTGGTCAAGTATATGTTCTTGACGTCTTTAAATTATTTAATTTCACTGGTCCATTAAGGGTTAATGATGACTCTTTTAGTTCAACAATTTGGATATTTTTGTGGAAGCGTTCAAACTTTGATATTGCCCTCCTTGAAGCTAGAGTTCCCTCAAAAATGAGTATCAGGAAGGGTAAATTTGCAATTTCGTTTGAAAACGACCCACCATCACCATTCCTACCTGGTGAGCAGATAGATGAACTGTACATTAAATTTAAAGTTGTGGAGAGGGGTTTTAAATTACCTTCCTTTTCATCTCAAATGGTTGGGTATATAATTATTGGTATGGTTTTATCCTTTTCAATTTTCATTGTATACTATTACTTTAAGAAGAAAAATAAAATTTAATGTAAATAAATTATTATACATACTTTTTTCCTATACTTACACATGATATCAGCATAGAGTTAGAATAAAATTGAGATATTAGAGCAACTATAATGTTTAAATTGAAATTAGCCTAAAAGTTAAGATTTAGTTTTTGTCGTTTATTTAATCAGTGTATTCGCAGTATCCTACATAGTCTATCTCAGGAGGATTAGGATCTTTACCAAGCTCATCACCAAAATACTCATAATAGACAAAGACGATTTCAGTTGCGGGATAGTCGAAGTACCTATAATCTACATATCCGCCTCCTTCACCAGCAGCCCAATCTTCATAATAAATACAGTCACTGCCAATACTGCCAATCATAACCTTCACTCTGAGCACAGTATATGGGCCACTCCATGAAAAGTCCATTATTAAAAAGGAGGTAACAAGACTTGAAAATTCATGTGAGTATGTGGCTCCTTCATATGGTAACCAGCCGCAGAGCCACATCCAACCTAAAGGTTGCATATCTTCTGATGAGGATAATGCTTGAACTGTTAAAAGGGATAACATATAGATTGCTAATACCAACAATCGTTCTTTTTTCAACAATTTTCACCATTCACTTTTATTAATGAGGAAAAACTTAAATTTTACTATAAATAGAAATATATGTGGTATGTGGAGAAATGGTAATTTTTTTCTTTGATTATGTCAATCTATGTATGTGTCATAATACTTTATTCTCTGTTTCCAGGAATTACTTTTGCTCAGCATTCTGAATTTGATGCTATTACAGTTCTTGTTTGGGTTAATGGTGATGTCCAAATTGGAATTCATTGTTATTTTGTTGAATTACCTTTTAATCTTCCATCCTTTCCAGCGACTATGGGGTCCAACTACTTATGGTTACAGTACTATGTTGATGATGAAAAGTTAGATTGTTTTTTAAGGTTGCATTTAGACTCTAAAAGTGAGGCTGAGGCTGATGTTTATGCCGATAAAGTTAATGAAATTCTGGAGAATTGGCTTGGAATTAAATTTGAGTTTTCAGCTAGAATCCCAAGATCATTTTCCACTCCGAGAGGTCTCCTTAGATGGATTGACTATAATTTTACAGCTAGTGGCTTTAATCCAGATGTTATTCTTGATAAGTTTTTAGCTTTAAAACCAGACGAAGGGTGGATGACTCTTATAAATAAGAAAATATCATCCCCTGGAGACAAGGTTTGGTTATGGGCTTATCCTGGAATACGCTATGGCAAACTAACCTTCAGCAAAAAATTTAGAAATGTATTCAATTTTAAGGCTGGCAACATATACACCCTAGACATTTTCAAACTATTCAACTTCACCAGCTCAATTGAAATAAAAAGGAAAAGTGAAGTAGAAATAACTCTCTTATATTATGGGTATGGTTCAAATAAGATATACTCTAGCCTTCAAGCGGAATTAGTCGATGTTGATTTGCCTTTTGAATATGTTGTGGGTAGAGGTGTTTATGGAGATCAACCCTTACCTCCATATATAACAATTAGCACCCTAGGCAAGCTTGCTGGAAATGTAGTTGTGGATCATATGCGTATAACCTTTAAAATTGTTGAATACGGCTTTAAGCTACCCAGCTCAAGTTTATACATAGTTATCGGATGGCTAATAATCATAATAGTCGTAACATGCATAATTTCATTGATACTAGAAAAAAGAAAGAAAAATAACACTGTTTTTTCCGAGTCAATATAACACAGAGCAACTTAAGACATTTTATAAAAATGATAAAAATTAAAGGATTATACAGGTCCTTCGCCGCCATAATATATTTCCCCGCAATAATACACATCAGGAGGAGAGCCTTCACCCGTCCAAGCATAATATGTTATTCTAACTAAATCCATAGTACCTCCAGTTAACTCCACTTGCCATACTAGTGATCCAGGATGAATAAGTCCATAGTCAACTGGTTCATCAGTATTTGGCAATAGAAAGCCTTCCACTAAGATATATAATCCTTCCTTAGGATCAGGGTACAATAGAAGAAAATCTACTACAATATATGATGAAGGCCACAATCCATCTAACATGCCATACTCATCCTTATCACCAATATAATATAGCCAACCCTCAATATCGACATATCCTGTCGGCCTTATCTCACTTTTTGCAAATGATAATGGCACAGCTATTGAAACGCAGAACAAGAGTATTATAGGTAATATTTTCCTTATCATAAAATCACCAATAATATTGAATTAAGAAAGAAATATATATATATGTATCGATAATTACATATTGAAATGAGAAAAATTGGAGTATATTTATTTACAACAGTCTTAATTCTATTAGTTATTTTTACATTTATTATTATTTATTGTAAATTGCCTTTCTATGAACTACTTACTATAAAGGTATATAGTGATGGAACTGTCTCCATTGGAGCTATGAGTAGGACAGAGAAATCAATATTAGATTTAATTGGAGTTAATGATAAGGATAAAAGGTATCTAAGAACTTTTTGGCTTATATTCTGGCGTGGCACTCCACATATACAAGTAGCATACGACACATATGATATTGACGCAAACGAAGCTAAGGTTTTGGCTGAAGAGCTAGTTAAGAGAATTCTTTTAGAGTTAAATGGAGAAAGCTATGCTTTGTTCCGAAGCGAAAAAATTGATACCATAAGCCCAATAACTGGGAAAAGAGTGAGCTTCGTAAACTTTGAGTACAATCTTACTGGAATTAGCTTTGAAAAAATTGTACAATGGTTTTTTGAGTTGAGGCCTGAAGATGGTTTCATATCAATCTTTAATAGAAAAACATTTTATCCTAATGAATCAGCCATAATAATAAGGTGTATCTTATATGAAAATCAAAATTGGGTTAGTGTACGTATTTTTCTTCCAAATTATTTTGATTTTAGGGTTGGAGAGTCTTATACTCTTGATTTGATGAAGTTGCTTGGAAGGAATGTTGAGTTGAGGGCGAGCAAGAAGTCTTGGTATTCTATAATTGAAGTAGTAATTGAGCGTCCAACATATACTGACATAATTTTTGAAGATATCTACTTCCCATTACAGTATAGAATTGGAAGAGGATTCCAGCAGGGCATCTTGAAGGAGTATACTATTACAAATGATATTCTTGGTGGAGATACTAACATTCCAGGAAAACTCATTGATAATATCAAAATTAAATTTAAACTTGTTGAAGCTGGATTTAAACAACCTATAAATCTAATAAATATAACTGGCATAGTGATGGCTTCTTTAGCTTTTGCTATTGCTGGAATTATAATATATAAGCTCAAATTGAAGAGATCAAAATAACCTTGTATAATTTAATTTAAGTTGTTTAATTTCTTTGTCTAGGAATAGCTTCTCCCTGTATTTATTATTAATTTTTCTTCATAGAAAAAATTATTAAAATATAGGTGGAGCTTTGAGTGAAAGTTAAGCTTATCTTTCTCACTTTTAGAAGTTTGTTTTCTTCTATGAAGTTGGCGGCGATATAATATTAGACCGATAATCATTATTGATGTAGCTATGAATATTATTCCAATGATTTGAATGGCGGTGAAAGATGTTTGGAAGCCTTTTTCTACAACTTTAAACTTTATTAGGAGTTCTTTAATGTTTTCGCCTGGTTTAAAATTCATGATATATCCATTTGTTATTTCTATTGTTGGATGTTCGGCCATTAGAGAGCTTTTGCTTATATGTATTTGTGTGGGTAGCTTGGATTCAGTTATTATGAAGTCTAAAATAGGGAGGAGCCAAATTATAATGTCAATTATTGAAAGAAAAGATTGACTGTTAATTATTAGTGGTCCAGTAAAGTTGAATAAATTAAAGATGTCAAGTGTATATGTTTCACCAGCTTTATAATTAAAGTAGGGGAAACATCTATAGTATCTGCTCGATAAAATAAATTGCCAGCATCATCTCTTGATATTTCAAACCTCAGTTCAGAAAATGTTCTTATATTACCCTTATTTATGAGCATTAGGAAACCATTTTTAGGCTTAGATTCTAAAAACAAACTCATTGCTCTCTCTACATCGATATCGCTTATCTCATATTCATAATTCATGAAAGTATACCTCTTTCCAGTTGGAGAGTAAAAAGACTGCTGATTTTTAGATTTTAAGGTATATTGGCCATTCAACGTTGAAGCCCACTTTTCACAGAAAATATTTGCGTAAAAATCCGCCTTTTCAGAGCTTATTTTCTCTAAATTATAGCTTAACATAAAAATTGCATTAGACTTTTTAATTCTTATAAGAGATGCTTCAAGTCCCTTGCTGAAGTCAGATATATCGAAAAATGGATTTTGAACTTGAGAATCCACCCATACACTTATGCTTCCATTAACCCAGACTTGAACTTGCAACATTTCATAATAGAAAACACGTTTATTTACAAAAAATTCATTATTTAAGGAAGCATCGACAATGCTAATGGTAAAATTAATACTAAAATTAAAAGAGTAAAGAAGGCTATATCTCATTTTTTCATAAATATTCCACCTATACATATGATTTCTATACTTACATTTAAAGAAAGATATATATCTTTTTATTATTAATTTGGTGAAAATAATGAAAATAAATATAATTATGTTTTCTGTTAATGACAGCTGAAGCCATCACACTAGGTAAAGAGCAAATAGAACCATTAGCTACAACAATTGATCTTAACGGTCTTCTATTTCATGGAGAAAGCTCCTATAAAAACTATGGTCAACATAGTTTACAGCCTTATGATCCTAGCTACTTTATTATAGAACTACAATATGCTCCTGACCAAGTAAACCTTTGGATAAGATATGTTAGCTTCTATGACGGAACACTAAAGCCAATTGATCTTTATACGAATGGATGGGGGAGCGGTGAGTATTATATATTTCCTGATGCAGCAACATATGTAGACATTACATACTATGAAAGTCAACCAGACTACGGCGATGTACAATATTGGGGTGAGTGCTGGATCCCATAGGATTAGCTCAATACATCTTTTTCTTAAATTTACTGTATAATTTGAAGTGATAAAATATAATAGTTAAAAATATTAAAATGGAGAATAAAATTAAGTATCCAATCAACTGCATGGAAAAGGGCAGCTTAAAACCTGATTCAACAACCTTAAACTCAACAATCATTCTATCAACAGTTAAACCATATTTTAATGGAAAACCAATATCTGTTCGTATTATATATGTTTTATGGTCATTCCATCTACCACTAGAAATAACGTAATTTATGGGTAAATCAATCTTTATAAAAATGAAATCAAGATCATATGGTTTTATGAATTCAATGAAAAATAATGTATCAATCTTACTATGTGTTCGAAGAGATCCACTATGATTAAGTAATTCAAAAATATTTAGAACATAGTTTTTGCCAGCTTTAAATTCAAAAACGCTAGACATAACAAACACAGTATGAATGCTAGTTTTAACTTCATCAGTCATATCACTATAAAAAGTCGTCAATTCAATAGGTGCGGTTATTAATAAATCTTCATGAACTAGTTGTAAAAAACCCTCCTTTGGCTTTATTTTCATGATTTCATTTACAAGTCTATCATAATTCATTGATTCAATTACAAAATAAAAAATTGATCTTTTTCTGGTCTCTCCTGTTATTGGAACCGTAAACTCATATTTTTCTTCTCTAACAAAATTAAGTTTCATATTTAGTCTTTCACCAACTCTAGTAGCTATTTCATATGCATTAACTCTTGCTTCTTCGATTGATATTTTATTTAAGTCATATCCAACGAAAAGAATCCCGCTAGTTGGCTTACATTTTAAATTAAAACCTATTAACCCCTTCTTTACATCATGAATAGTTATAAAACTTCCGTCTATGTAGGAAGTTAATCCAATCTGAACGCTACCATTAGGAAATACGCGAATAATAAGTTGATCGAGAAGATCGACTTCAAGTTCTTTAACATTAAAATTTTTGGAAACTATAAAATTAAATGCAATTGTTTTTGAAAAAAGAATTAGAAGGATAAACACATCGAATATCAGGAATGATTGAAATTGATGCCTCTTCATTTTTCAACGAAATATTTATATTGTTTTTATATATACATATCGGTGGTTCTATGAAAAAGGAAGTGATATTTCTTTTAGTTTTTGTGTCAATGATGGGGTTACTACCTTTGTGTCAGGGTAAGAGTAATGTTGAACCCTTGGGTGAGTGGGGCTTTGAAGGGCTTCTTGAATGGAATGAATATTCTCCATACCACAAGTCTGGTCCAGCTTTAGAATTGGAAGTTTGGATTCAATACTGGCCAACAAGTGCATCCATATACATGTACTTCTATAATTATGATAAAACTCAGATTTTAAAAACACTTTATTATACTGATGGACATGGTTATGGATACTATGACTTCTATCCAAATGTCGTGTATTGGTTGCAGATATGGTATCATAAGTATCAGCCTGATTATGGCACGCTGGATTACACAGGATATACAAGGTCTATAGGTCCACCATAGACTGAACACTAACCCCTAATTTATTTTTATCATCTAACTACAAACCTAATAATCATAAAATTAATACAAAAATGAAAATGCAAGTTAATCACTTTACAAAAGTCTTCTACATAGCTAAACATTTTTATTTTACTAAATAATCCAAAGTGATAAAACATAAAGATTAGGAGGGTAAGGATGAATATTAAAATTATGTATCCAAGTAATTGCGTAGAAAGGAGAGATAGTTTGAAACCTGATTCAACAACCTTGAACCTAACTGTCATGTAGTTAATAGGGGTTTTGCGTGGAGAATAGTTTGGTTCGTTAGTGATCATATACTCTTTATCACCTTCGATATGATGTATCCGATAATTTATTGGTATTTTGATTTCTGTGAATCTATAATCCATTCCATATGTATATTCAAAGTGAAGCCAGAACACTGTGTCTAGTGAGCTGTGTGGTATTATTCCACTTGTGCAGTTAAATAGTTTGAATACGTCGAGAATGTATGTTTCGCCAGGCTTGAATTTAAAATATGATTTGAATTTTTTCGAGAATGATAGGTTAACTTTAACTTCGCCTGTTTGATATTCATAAAATGTGTTGATTTTTATAAGCGTACCCTTCGTGATAACTTCTTTGCTAATTAGCATAGAAAAACCTGTTTTAGGCTTAACATTTAAAAATAATTCAATAACTTTATCATAATTTAGTTCTTGTGATGTATCATAATAAAAGATAATGAAATCTACTCTCCTTCCAGACGTAGTAATATAGTTGACTCTATTTTCTTTAACTAATTTAAAGTCTGCTTCAAGGATGCTTTGTAATCTATTGACTATTTCAACGGACTTTAGCTTTGCCTCTTCAATGCTGATATCACTTAAGTCAAATCTTATGTTTAATGAAAGCCTCTCATCAATAGTGCATAAGATTGTTATTCCAAAAATTGCATTAATATTAGAAAAATCCATGAAGAGATTATTAGAAAATGTGTCAATTATTGCAGTTACACTACCATTTGGATGAACAAATAAAACTAATTGATCTATATACCACAATCCAATTCCATGTATATCTGAAGAAGATACTATTGAAAAATTATTACTTAGGGAGAAAGCTGAAAATATAGCTAGAAGTAGAAGAAATATTAAGAATCCTTCTTTTTTTCTAGAGTTTTTATTATTTTTATTCATTTAAGTAAAATTTATATTCTTTGAATATATATATTGTGGGTGAATCGTTTATGAAAAGAAAAGCATTAACTTCTATAATTGTAGTGTTAATGTTGTTAAGCTTAATAAAAATGGCAACTGCAACTAACAATAGCATTGTCCAACCATTATGGGGGCATACTGAATTGTATGGATGGCTAGAATATGGAGGATGGAGTCAATATTGGCTTTCAGGACCGACTACATATTTAACATTGTCATTAGAATGGTTTCCCTCACAGGCATCGCTTTATGTATACTTCTATGATAATAATAAGGTTGCACGTAGTAGAGACTTGCTTACTGGGGGCTTCGTAGAGAGAATGTATGACTTCTATGACCTATGCCTTCGATATAATATTCTAATTAACTACCTCAAATTCTGGTACCATGAATATCAAAACAACTATGGCGATGTAGACTATTGGGGTTATGTTGAATGGCTTTAGGAAAACGACCGTAACCGAAGAAAACTTCAAGATAATACAATTAATTTTTAAAATTTTACATTAATTGTTAAAATGAAAATCGAGTTCAGATAATGATGATCACTAAAAATGTTGTTTGGATAATAATTTAAGGCGATATACTATGAAGCCTACAATTCCTATAATTGTAACTATCAATATTATGTAGCCTAATGTTTGCAAGGATATTGGTGAAATGTAACCTGACTCAACAATTTTGAATTCAATAAAAAATCGTTTAACTATTAGTCCATATCCCTGCATGGGAGTGGACCATGGATCAACGAATATTGAATATGTTCTTTGTTTTTCACTTTTACTAGTATAATAGTCCATTGGCAAGTCTATTTTAAGAAAAATGAGGTCCATATTTTGTGGTGTTGTTAATTCAATATTTATGCCAGTCATCATTTTACTGTGTGTTTTTATTGGCTCACTTCGGTTAAAAATGTCAAAGATATCTAGAGTATAGGTGTTGTCTGGCTTGAACTTGTAGTAATTAGAGAAATAGAAAACTAAGATTAACTCTGTTTTTATTTCACCAGTGTGCGTGTCACGGCTTATGTATAATTCGATTTTGTCGACGTTTTGCAAGTCATCTTCATTTATTAGCGACATAAAGCCTTCATTTGGCTTAAGATTTTTAATTTTGCTTATTAAGTATCTTCGATTTATCTTTGTTATCTCGTAATGGAATAATGCTCGTTCGATAGATTGAGTCCCAGAAGGACTAACATATCTTTGTATTTCATCTCTTTGAAACTTATAATTGAATCCTAATGCTTCACTTAATCTGGAAACCATATTTTCAGAAGCTAATCTAGCCTGTTCCTTAGAGACGATTTTCAAGTTAAATCTTACTGTGAGAGAGCCTTTGATTGTAAATTTAATGGAAACTCCTTCCAATCCTTCAGGTACGTATTGAAAGTTTATGGGCGAAGTATCTATAAATGTTGAAAAAGCAATTTGGATATCCCCCGTATCATTGACAATAATACTAATTTGGTCAATTTTCTCTCGTCCAATAGATATGTTAACCCCTTCCTCAAATTCAAAACTCGCTTTTATAAGAAAAGAAAAATGACTACCTAAAAAAATGAAAATTGAAAGACAAAATACTATTATCTTATCTTTAGGCATGTTTTCTCGAGAAATAATTTTCCGATATATATATAAAAGTTTTTATTTCATGATTTTGGGATTAAAAATGAAAAATAAATGTATATTAACTGTCTTAATAAGTATGGCCATTATTAGTACAAGTATTATTGCCGTTGCTCAAGAATCACCTTCATGGACTTTCTCAGGTTGGTTAAATTGGAGTGAATGGTCTGAATATCATGATTGTGGACCTGCATCATATTTATATGTTGAAGTGTGGTGGTGGTCTAGCAGAGTTACAATTTACATCTATTTCTATGATTACTACAAGGGTTATGTAAATAGGTTATTGTTTACTGGTGGAGCCGACTCAGCGTTCATCGACTTTGGCGATAGAGTAGTACAATATTTAAGAGTATGGTATCATCCATATCAGTCTGATTATGGAGAAATATACTATGAAGGGTACGCTGAATTTAAGACAGAATGGTGGTTTAATAAACGTTAAAGCTTTATTAGTTCTTTAAGACTAAATTTAACATCATACTCACTGAGTAGCTTCTCTAATTTGCTAAATTCGAGTAGAAAAGTAAGATGTATTATAAACATTATAGAAAGATGAAACTAATGAATAAATCAATTTGTTTATTTGTTCACTATTTAGCAGTTATACGAGATATTTTAAATCGGTATAATATAAAGCCTATTACTGCAATTATTACGGCTAATAATATGTAGCCCATTAATCGTGATAACAACACTGTTAGCTTGAAACCTGATTCAACAACCTTAAACTCAACAATCATGTGAGTTATAGTTGTCTCATGTTGGGGAAGGTCGAGGAAATTGTCAATGATATATCCTTCATTGGATTGCTTACTTATAGTATATGGAATTGGTATTTCAATTCTTGTAATCTTATAAGATAATCCATGTGGATATCGTAGATTAATAAGAAAGACTGAATTTAGGGTTTTATGCGTACTTATGCTCCCAGTATAATTCAATAGCTTAAATATATTGAGGACATATGTTTTTCCAGGTTTAAATTTAAAAAATGATGGAAAAAGTTTAGAGAAGATTAATTGAACTTTTATCTCAGCTGTTTGGGTAAGATGGATTACTATGAACTTTAGCTTGTAGTTTCCTTTCATTACTTCTCTTCTTAGGAGAGATGCGAATCCTTCATCTGGCTTTAATTTTATGAATATGTCTGCTATTCTCCAAGTATCAATTTTTATAGTTATATATCGAAAAATAACACGATTTATCCGTTGATGAGTTTGTGGATAAGTGTAGTCGATTATTTCTTTGCTAGTAAAGTTTAAAGCTATGTTAAATATTTTGTTTAATCTGTTTGCTATTTTCCCAGCTTTTATTTTTGCTTCCTCTAAGCTTATTTTTGACAAATCAAAGCTAATCTCTACAGTTGATTTTTGGGGATTCTTGAAAATAATGAGAAGCGAGTGGAAACCTTCTCTAATGTCATGGATATCTATGAAAGTTTTTTCTGTATAAGTTGATATGCTTAACCTTAAGCTACCGTTAGGGTAAACGATGATAAACAGCTGATCCTCCGGCCTATATTGAAATGTGTTCAAAAGTCTACTTCTGGATGTAGAGATGATTGGAGAATAACCTTCAACTGTGAATAAGATATTAAGAGTAGATAATAGAAATATTAAAAATAGTATTAGAGCACTTATGTTCAACTTTTTTCTATTCATATCAGTAAAGTTTATAAAATTAGGATATATATATAACGGAGGAAGATTTTATGAAGAAGAAACCACTAACATTATTCTTAATATTGATTCCCGCAATATCAATTCAAGTTTTAGTTATGGCTCAAAAAGAGAAAGATGTTCAGCCATTAGGTGAAACAATTATATGTGGAGAACTTAATTGGGGAGATTGGAGCCAGCTATGGGATATAGGGCCATCTACACTGTTTGCAGTTGAAATAGATTGGCATCCATCTCAAGTTCAATTATACTTATATATTTATGATGATGAGGGAGTTGTGGTTAAAGACTTACTTACTAATGGATATATAGAGAGAATGTATGACACATATCCTAGGGTGTGTAGTTATCTCGTACTTCGTTATCATAAGTTTCAACCTGATTATGGCACGGTTTATTATTATGGTTTAGTTTCGTGGTGTGGTGAATAGTTTAAAATCCTCATAAAAGTAAAATAAATTTAAAAACTTAATATACTTATCTTATTATTTATTTTCTTAATTTTAATTGACATAAAAATAAAAATAAATTAACATCATCAGCACTATATATTTGATATACGCAAAAAAATGCTTCTAATTATTCTATCAAACAACTCGAGATGATGAAATATGAATGTCAAAGCTATTAAAAGCAATATCAGAATCACATACCCAAGCAGGTGCATTGAAAATGGAGACAATTTGAAACCATACTCAACAACTTTAAATTTGACAATTATATGATCAATGCTCGTCTTTAAAGGTACATATTGGGGGATATCTTCGTTTGTTATTTGAATTCTACCAATTATTTCAGATGGATAGTTTATCTTTACATTTAAGACTCGATATTCCAGGGGGATATCTATTTTAGTGATTATATAATCGAAAGTCTTTCCTTTATTTAAATAAATTGAAAATATTGTTGGTATGTCATCTCTAGTAATTATTGAATGGTTATAATTTAGAAGTTGAAAAAGATTTAAAATATAAGTCTTTCCAGATGAAAAATTGAAAGTATTGTTTAAAAGCATCTTTACGAAAATCTTAGTTTTCGTTATACCCACACTTTCATCATGGTATATTATAAAGCCAAGTTCTTTACTTTGTATTAACAAATTTCTTGTAACTAGCTGCATAAATCCTTTTTTTGGTTTTAAATGTGTGATTATTTTGAAGATCTTTTCATAATCTGGGTTGAGGAGTTCATATATGAAATCAATATAGTTTAAGTTATAAAATGAGTTTATTCTTTCATTGATCAACTTTAATTTAGAATAAGCATTCAATTTCTCTACAATTTTATAAGAGTAAAATCTTGCCTCTTCATAAGAAATTACTTTCAAATTATAACCGAAACGAAGTATTTTCCTCTTGAAATCAATATTTAATCCCATAAATCCTCTTTTTATATCAGAAAAGTTCATAATACTATCTGAGATAAATGTTGAGATATAAATGCTTAGACTACCATTAGGATATATTTGAACTATAAGTACATCTTTTGATTCAGGGAAGAATCTATTTACATAATATTTTGAGGTTTTTCATATTTAATATATGTATTGGGAATTGTAAAGATTAAAACAAGTATAACTTGTAGATAAAATTTTTTGGTCATTCGAAATCCCCAGAGGTGAATTTAAATTATTCTTTTTATATATGTTTATCGGTGAAAAGATGAAAAAAGTAACTATGTTGTTTATAATCATTGCATTAAGCATGTTTAGTTTAATTGCTTTAGCTAAAGAAAATGTCAAGCCTGCATTTGAGGAATACTTTGAAGGTACATTATATTATGGTGAAAGTGAAATGGAGATCTTAACGCCAGTCCCTCATGTACTAGTGGAAGCTATGTTTTGGTTTGAGATTACGCCTAATGATGGGGTGCTAGGTTTAAAGTTCTTAAACGCAAATGAGGAGGCATTAAAAACAATTTATTATACTGACGGTTATGGATATGGATTATACTACTTTTATCCTGATTATGCAGTTTATCTAGTGATATTTTATCCAACGTTTCAGGACGATTGGGGAATGATGGACTATATTGTTTACTGTTAATTTTGAAATATATTTCACTTAAGTTTTTTATGGTGTTTCATCTTTTAAGTTTCATGAAAGTTATGATGAATTATAAATTTAAGACTACAAATGCTATATTTTTAGCTCTATTATTTGTTATAGCTTATTGTAATGTTGGAATTGCAGATAATTTTAATGGGGAATTAAAGGAGAGATTGTCCATATCAGTTAAGGAAGATGGAACGGTAATAATAATCCTTGATGTTTCACTTAAGGAACCATTTATCGATTTGTTGAAGATTAAGAAGATAGAGAAAATTCCAAGCATGGTTGAGATTTCATATCGAGGTGGCTACATAAATATTATGGTTAGATATGAAGATGTTAGAGTTGATGATGTAAAGTTATTTGCTGATGAGATTGCTCATGAAATTTCATATAAACTTGATGTAAAGGAACTTCTTTTTTGGAAGACTGATTTTAGTGATTGGATTGATAAAATTACTGGGAAGTGGAAAAGCTTTGTTATATTTTACTATAATCTAACTTATAGTAGAATGCTATATGAGAAATTAGTTAATAGGATTATGGATGTAAAGTTTGATGATGGATTTTCACTTGTTATAAATGAGAGGTTTATGAGAAAAGTTTCAGCATTTAACATACAATTATATCCGGGTCAGAAATTATTTGTACAGAAAGTTATTCCGCAATATTTTAAATTTAAGGTTGGAGAGATATATGTGCTTAATGTACTTAAACTATTAAATGTGACTGAAGGTTTAAAGACGCATAGTAAAGCTCAGCAGAGTATTATTGATATTAAGTTTTATAGTCCAAAGGAATGGAAATACGTATTTATTGACATTTACATACCCATACCATACACTGTTCAACGTCATTATATTTTAAATCTAGATATTGAAGGAATAGAATTTACTAATAATCCATGGGGCAGAGATGAAAACTTAAGTCATATACCTGGAGAAAGCATAGATGACATCAAATTTAAATTTAAAATTGTTCAAAAGGAATACGAAGTAAAATTTCAACTTAACTCTCTCAAGATTCTTGGAGTTTTAATAATATTTTTAACATCTATTTCATTCGGATTCATAATATATAAAATGAAGTTGAGGAGAAAAAGGATGATAATTAAAGGTTAAGCACCACAGGTTGTAAATTTTGACAAATAAAATTATCTTATTAATATATTTGTCTAGATATATTATTCTTGGGGAAACATTTGCCAAGTTTAAGGAATAATGAGTGGAGGGAGTGGTTAAAATATGCTGAAGAGAATAGAGAGGAAGCTCACGATAGATTTAATCATGGAAAATGGAGAGAAGCATGTTATCATGCTCAACAAGCTGTTGAAAAACTTTTAAAGGCTTTAACTTTAAAAGCTGGTGCTTTTATTCCAACTCACGATATTGTTAGTTTATTGGAATATATTGAAAATAAGTATGGAGTTAAAGTTTTAAATGTAGTTGTTGTAGAGGAGGAAATGCGTGAACTTACAATTCATTATTATGCTTCCCGATATCCGAATGCTAGTCGTCGGTTTAGAATAAGGTATAACAGGGAACAGCAGAGAAATGTATAGAAATTATGGAGAAGATTTGGAAGAGAGTTGAAGAATTATGTTAGAGCTTGGGTTGATTTGGAATGGAAGGAGGGCTGAAGATGTTTTAAGAGAATTTTTAGATGACTTGAAGAGTAGAGGTGTTAATTTAAGAACAGTTATTGTCATAGGTTCCAGGGCTAGAGGATCATGGAAAACTTCTAGTGACATAGACTTAGTAGTAATAGTTGGAAGTGAAGGGGACTTAAAAAATGTTATTTTAGGGAGAAATGTGGGAATTATTGATCCAAAATCATATACAATTAAAGAAGCTGTAGAAGCCTTGAAGAATTTCGATACAACCATTATAGAGGCATTGGAATATGGATTAGTAGTTTATGATAGTGGGTTTTGGAATTGTTTAACTAAAGAGTATGAGGAAAAATGGAGAGATAAAGTGAAAATTATATGTAACAAAAAGGGTGATATCGTTCAGATATATTTGGCTCAGTAGATCTAATGTAACGTATTAGCCCTGTATAATTGATGATCTTATTTTATATATGCATTGATTGTAATGAGTAATTAAAATTTGTTTAAATTATAAGTATAACAAAAAATTTAAATGTTATTGTATTACAATGATGTTTTAGTGGTATGGATGTCAATCATATCAGTTAGGATTAGAGAGGACGTTAAAAGGAAAATGCGTCAATTTAAACATGTTAATTGGGCTGAGTATATTCGAAAGGCCATTGAAGAAAAGATTAGAGAGGAAGAAATGAAAATGGCTTGTCAAATTATGGATAAATTAGCGGAGAAAACTTCTGGTATGTGGAGAGGAGTTGATGAAATTAGAAAGTGGAGAGAAAAACGTGGTAGAAGAAAATAAAATGAATATTGTTGTTGATGCATCAGTGATTGTAAAGTGGTTCGTTAATGAGGAGTATAGAGATAGAGCTTTAATGCTTAGAAAGATGCATGTTTATGGGAAATGTCTTCTTTTGGCTCCTAAATTAATTATTTATGAAGTTTGTAATGCTTTAAGATATAGTCCTGAATTTGAAGAGGAGGATGTTATAAAGGCTTCAGAAGCTTTATTTCAAATACATCTTGAACTAGTAGATCTAGCAATAGAGGATGCCTTTAAAATAATAATAAATTCCTTCAATTATAATATTACATTTTACGATGCATCATATTTGACATTAGCTGAGAAAGAAAAATGCCCATTTGTAACAGCAGATGAAAAACTGTATAGGAAAGTTAAATCAAACCCACTTGTTTATTTGCTATCTTCTGAGAAATTTTATGAAATTATTTCTTAAATTACTGTTGAATATATGTTTCTTGGAGATCTTTTAGATCGAAAAGTAGGTATCCTTCATTCTTTAAGCTTTGTTTGTCTTGGATGTTTTTGGCGATTATGCCATAATATATTTTGCCCTTAATGTTTAGTTTTTCAACTCTAATTTTTAATTTGCTCAGTATTCTTTTAGTATTATTCGATGTTAGATTTTTCCATTTAACTTCGATGGCTATATAAGTTTCTTTATTTTTATCATATCCTAGAATATTAATTTCTAATGCTTCTCCTCGTTTGGTTTTCCACCATTGTCGCCCTAATTTCACAAATTTGGAAGGAATTTGATTGGTTTTATAAATGAATTTTTTAGCCACTCTCTCGAATATATATCCCATATAATTGTTTAAGTCTCTTTTTATCTGAGTTAATATTACTTCTGGTTTTTCTTCTTCAATTAGATCTCTATTTGGATATATGTATCTAAACCAGAAATTGAAGTAATTGTCTTTTATGTAATAGAAACGCTTTTTGGTTTTAGGTTTTTCAAGTATCGGTGTCTCATAGCCGACTATATCTAATAGTTGTAGTGTTTCTAGGTATCTTGATACTGCTGCTTTGTCTAGACCGGTTAAATTTGAAATTTCAACCACCCGATTATATCCCTCCGCAAGTGCGTTTAGTATTAGCTTGTAATTTCTTGGTTCTCTCAACTCTTGTCTTAATAGATTTTCAGCTTCCTCATATAATTCACCACCTTTTCTAAGGAATAGATTTGAAATATTCTCATAGAAGCTCAATTTATTGTTTAATTTTGCTAGATAAGCTGGGGTGCCTCCAATAGCGCCATACACATATAATACATCTTCAAAGCTATAATTTGGTATAAACTTCCAAATACTTCTTATATCTAATTCAGTTACCTTCCATTGACCTGTTCTCCTACCATAAAGAGGACTTTTATAACCTAGAATTTCTGTCTCCATAATTCCAACACTTGATCCGCATAGTATTAGCATTATATCATCTCTCTTTGATAGATATTCATCCCATATCTTCTGGAAAATTGAAGTAATTCCCTTGTCAAGTTCAATTAAATAAGGGAATTCATCAAATACTATAACCACTTTCTCCCTTGAAGTTTTCCAATCTAGAAACTCTCTAAAAAGATCCTCCCAATCAATAAAAGCTATCCGTGAAAAACTCTCTCTACCCAGATATTCAGCCATTTTCCTAGCCATCTTCAATAAATTCAGCTTAACACTTGTCTTTTCACATAGGAAATATATGTATGGCTTATTCTTAGTGAAATTCAATAGCAATGAAGTCTTTCCAATTCTCCGCTTACCATAAATTATTATGAGTTGTGCCCCACTACTTGCATACTTATCTTCAAGAAAACTTAATTCAGCTTCTCTATCAACAAATTGTTGATTCATAATTATATTAATTAAGAAACAACATATAAATGTTCTCAGGTGAAACAAAATATCCTCTCCATAGTAATACACATTCGGAAAACTCATTTAATTAAGCATAATACCTCGCTTTATAAGTTCACAATTTCCTGTATGTCAATGAATGTTATAAAGAAACTTCATATATTTTATGGGTAACATAACTTTATATATGAACTTAATTAACATGAATAAGCTTAACATAGAATTGTGGAAGAAAATTGTAGACTTGTACTTAGGAGACCCATTAACTCACGTTTATCTGGCTTACGACTTAATATATGAATTAGAGAATACAAGGGTATATTTCAATCTTAGGAATGACAGTATTATTGGCTATATTTTGATTTGGAAGGGCTGGAGAGGCTATGGTATTCATGTTTGGGGTGATGCCTTCAACTTAATTGATAAAATCCCACTAAATGAAAATTCAGTCATACAAATTTATAATGACGATTTGTTAGAACCAATTATCAATTACTTGAATAAAAATGGAGAAGTTAAAGTTAATGATTATTTGAATATGGTGGTAGACGAAGACACTTTTAAACCCATGGAAAACAATTTTTCAGTAAGACTTGGAGTGGATGACGCTGAGAAGCTTCTTGAACTCCTAAATTGTGAAAATGGAGACTGGAAACTCAGTAATTTAAAGAGATTTCTAGTTAAGTGGAGATGGTATGGAGTATATGTTGATGGTAAGCTTGCTTCTGTTTCTAGTGCTTATGTTAGAATGCCAGAAGTATGGATGATTGGTGCAGTTTATACGCATCCAGATTTTAGGGGTAGAGGTTATGGTAAAATCGTCACATCAGCTATAACTAAAGATGCCATTAATAGTGGTGCTAAAGCTAGACTTCATGTTAGAAAGGATAACCAAGTAGCAATTAAAGTCTATGAGTATCTAGGCTATAGAATCACTAATGAACAAAAATGGGTCTTCTTTAAAACTCATCAATAAGTTTATCGGTTAAGCCATTTAAATAACTCATGTTGATCAGTCTTTATCGCCTTGATACTTTTATGGGCCTTTTCCAATCTTACTATTGCCCTTTCCACTCTCCCAACATTAAACTGTTTTGATAGCAGAAAAGATTTAATTTCATTTAAATTTGGTTCTTTAAACTCAATTTTGTAATTATCAATTGCTGGAGGATTTAAGTATAAATTTCTTATCGAATCAATGTCAAAATCAACTTCTATTTTTAATGCTTTAACTACCTTTTCAAGTGAGCCATACATTTTTATTAGTTTTAAAGCCTTTTTTGGACCTATACCCTTCACTCCTTCATTATAATCGGTTCCAATTAATATGGCAATGTCAATTAATTGTTTTCTAGTTATCTTTAAGTTACGTAAAGTCTCATTCAGTGAAATTAATTCAGGACGAAGTTTTTTGAAAACTCCTTGTTTAGGATAGAATTGTCTACTTTCAATAGCTAAATTTCTAATTAGAAATGGTGTTCCAAAGAGTATGGAATCATAATCCTGTGAAGCTGAGGCATAGACATCTCCTTTCTTTGCCATATATGCTGCTTGAGCCTCACCTTCTGATGGAGCTTGAATCCACGGAAACCCCATTAAGTCGAGTAGATATTTAGCCTCATTAATTATTGAAGTTGTAACTTTTGCAGTCATAACAGATTTTTTAAAAGCCTTTTCAATTTCACCTCTACTCAATGCTTCAAACCATTCTTTAGTAAACTTTTCTTTAATCTTTCTCCGCTTCTCTAATTCCTTCAACTTAAATTTTGGCGGTAAACCATCAAAAACATATACAGGTAAAATGCCGTTTTCAAGGAGACTGATACTCCTATAAAGAAGACCAACAAGATGAGAAGTTATATTTCCATTTGAGTCCATTAACGGTAATCCAGTAGGTAACCGAATTATTGATAAAAACTGGTACAATGTATTTAAAGCATCAACCGCAATGGTATGACCTGATAAATACTTTAAGCTTATATACTTCCTAGTCAATAGTCGACCAATATTCGAACTCATTTCCTAAATCATCTTTAAAAACTTACACTTAAATTTCCATTGGAAAGTAGAAAATCAAATATGATAATATAAAAGTTTTACATGCATAAGGCTATTAATAGTGAAAACATATAATAATTTTAACTACTAACGGTGAAAGAGAATGTCCACAAGGTTCGACAGCCTTAAAATAAGGTTGATGACTGTAGAAAAGTTGAGACTTATCAAGAAATCTTATCCTTATAGTGAACTAGCTAAGTATACTGGACTTCCTGAAGCTGTTTTATGTAGATACGTTAGGGGTTCAGTTCTGCCAAGTGAAGAAACCGCTCTGAAGCTATGGAAGGCACTAGAAAAACTTGAAAGTTTAAATTCTCTAATTATGAAGAGATTAAGATTTACACCTGACGGATATATTGACATTAGTGGTGTAATTTATGACCCCTATATTTTAACCCATACAGCACAACATGTATGTATGAAGTTTGCAGGCCATAGAATAAATAAAGTTATGACAGCAGCAGTAGATGGTGTGCCATTAGCAACAATGGTTTCAAGTATACTAGAGGTACCTCTAGTTGTAGCTAAGAGAGCAAAGGATGTGGGTATTAGAGAGTTTATTGAAGAATCCTATCCATCGGAGAGTCCAGCAAAGTTAACTACACTATATATTCCTAAGGGGTCAATTAGATCTGTAGACAGCGTATTAATTGTAGATGATATTGTGAGAACAGGTAAAACATTAAAGGCATTAACAAATCTAGTTAGAAAGTCTAGAGGGAAATTAGAAGGAATCTTTACTTTAATGGCTATTGGAAGAGAATGGAGAAAAAGAATTAATGTAAATTGTCCCATTGAAGTTGCCGTAGTAATAGAGAAGCCAATTAAACGGAAAAGAAGAAAGTATTAGTAGTAATAATTCTCTCAAATATAAAGCAATGAGAATGAAAGGATATCCTAAAAATTCTGATATAAGAAAAGCAATCCATAAAGCATTCAGAGAAGGAATGGTTTGGAAACCCGAGGAATTATATGAAGTAATTTTAAAGGAATTGGAAAGAATGGGGATGAAAACAAGATATGTTACTGAAAAAAGAGTATGGAAAAACTATGAAATAATGGTTCAAAAAAAGTGGATTCCAGACTGGCTTAATGTAATTAAACTTAAGAAGTAATAGTAGAAATAAACCCAGAAATACAATCTTTAGCAGATCTTAAAATAAATGACTTAGGTTTCCTCTTTAAATCAATTTTTTCAAGCCTTAAAATTCTAAAATAAACAGGAGGATGAGGATCCCAACCAATCCATCTTTGAAGCCTATAACTTTTATACCTCTCATAGAAAAGACGATGAAAACCTATTTTCATTAAAGCATTAATTAAAGTTTCATGGGATTTAAGCTTATATGCAGCTTCTAGGTCAGCTCTAGCCTCTAAAAATTTAGCAACAAAATATAAAGCAGTTATTGAAAGGAAGAAGTATATTAAATCGAAGGGCCACTTCAAACCCCATAAAACATAAACTCTAACAAGGTATTCAACACTAGTAAATAAAAACAATAGCAATGGATCTCTATTCACCGCATGACTCAATTCATGTCCAATAACCGCCTTTATCTCATCATCATTAAGAGTTAAAGTCAAACCAGTAGTTACAAGTAAATTCGTAAATCTCAATAAAGGACCAGTAGTAGCAGCATTTGGTATAAAGGTGTTAGCAATAACTATTTTAGGTACCGGGACGCCATATACCTTTACAACTTCCTCAACTAAGTCATATAAATGAATAGTTCTAATATACACCTTGCTTGGTGGACAATTAATATTCCATCTTTCTAAGACTTTACTAACAATATTAGGGGAGAGAGACAATCCTTTACCTAATGTCTCTTCATAAATTCCACGTTTAATATCCTTAATTTCACTCCATCTCTTTGTAATAAGCTCTCTAAAAACATGAATTGGAATTTTACATATAGCTACATGAATATCCCTATTTTCAGAGGTTAGGATCCAGTCTCCAACATATGCCAATAATTTTGGAGCAGACAAGAATAATATAAATTGAGAAGCAACAATTACTATAGGAGCATACTCCCTAAAAACCACGAATACCAAGTATCCAAAGAAAAGTAAAACCAAGTATAGTATTAAAAGATTACCACTAAAAATTTTAGCTAAAATTTGTTTACCAACAGAGAGCTGCCTTAAAGGAACTATGGGAAGACCGGGAATAAAAACTAACCCCAATGTACCCTCATTGGAAAGTCTAGTAAACTGATAAGTGAAAAATTGAAAATCAATTGCAAAATTAAGGAAGACATGAATTGAGACAGGTTTAGACGAAGTTATTATAAGCTTGGGTTTTCTCTCAGCAATCAGGTTTATATTATAGCTTAAATTTCCATCCCTATCTATAAGAGTCAACTCTAAAGTTTTAGTTACATCTGAAATTTTAATCGAAGAAATATTCCTACCATACTTCTCTACACATCTACGCTCAACAAAATTCAAATATGGAATAAAATGCTCAGGAAAAATTTCAAAGCCCAATTCATACTTCTTCTCAAATTCTGAGATCAACATTCATATTCAATTGATAGATAATCCCTTATATTTGTAGAGTATAAGCTAATTTGGGTGGAATAATGGCATATCTTATCGATCTAAACTGCGATTTAGGGGAAAGTTATGGACGATATAAGCTAGGATTAGATGAAGAAGTCATGAGATATATTACGTCAGCAAACATTGCATGTGGTTTTCATGCAGGAGACCCTTCAACCATAAGGAAAACAGTAGAGTTAGCTAAAAAATACAATGTAAAGATAGGAGCACATCCAGGCTTACCAGATCTACTGGGCTTTGGGAGAAGATGGATCGAAGTTAAGCCAAGTGAAGTAGAAGAATATATATTATACCAAATAGGAGCACTAGAAGCATTCGCACGGATATCCAATATGAAATTACAACATGTAAAACCCCACGGAGCATTATATAACAAAGCAGCAGTAAAAATGGAAATAGCAGAAGCAATAGCGAAAGCCATCGCCCAATATGACGATAATTTAATTCTTGTTGGACTAGCCAACTCAAAACTCATCCATGCAGGAGAGAAATATGGATTAAAAGTGGCGAGAGAAGCCTTTGCAGATAGAGCATATAACCCAGATGGAACATTAACACCAAGAAAAATTAAAGGAGCAGTAATAGAGGACCCAGAAGAAGTTTTAGAAAGAGCAGTGAACATGATTGTTAAAGGGATTACCTACTCAATAAATGGAGAAATCATTGAAATAGGTAAAATAGATACACTATGTGTTCATGGAGATACACCTGGAGCGGTAGAAATAGCCAAAAAACTATATGAAGAACTGCCTAAAAGAGGGATTCAGTTAAAACCAATGTCAACAATAATACTTAAATGAAAATGAAAATATACAAATTCAATAAAGTAAAATCAACACAAGAAATAGCCAGAAGAATAGCATGTAAAACAGGTGAAAATAACTTCATAGTAATTGCCAAAGAACAAACAGGAGGCTATGGAAGATATAAGAGGAAATGGCATTCACCCATTGGAGGCTTATACACATCAATTGTCTTAAAAATAGACACAGAAAACCTAAACATAATACCATTAGCAGTAGCATTAGCAGTGAGAAAGGCAGTAAGCAAAATATGTAAAATAGATGTAAGAGTAAAGTGGCCAAATGATATTACAATAAACAAAAAGAAGCTGGGTGGAATAATAACTGAAGCAATATTTATCGGCGAAAAACTAAAACACATAATAATAGGTATAGGATTGAACATTAACATCAAATATGAGCAACTCCCTATGGAATTAAGAGGAAAAGCAACATCAATACTGATAGAAACAGGCAAAAAATTTAGTATAAAATTAATATTAAATGAAATCATAAAAAATCTAATTGAATATAAAAAATTAATTGAAAGTAATATGGAGAAAAAAATTCTAAGCGAATGGAGAAAATATGACGTTATACTTGGAAAAGAAGTTAGAATCTTCAATGAAGAAGAATTAGTTGGCTATGCAATTGACATAAAAAGTGATGGAGCTCTCATATTGAAAAAGAAGAACGGTGAAATAGTGGAACTCTATGCTGAAGACGTAAGCATCAAAACATAGAAAATTAAACCCTTATAATATAATTCACTCCATAACGTCATTTCAGTATAAATAATTTCAACCTAAAATTATAGAATAGCTAAGCTTAGACTATAATTGGAGGAAAACAATGGCTATTATTGGATTAGGATTTAAAAAGTTAACTACAGTTAAAAATGCAATAAATAAAATTAAAGATCACATAAAGTATAAAATAAAAGAAGTTGAAGAAGTAAACTTACTCTCAAGTTTAGGACGCATATCCGCAGAAGAAATTAAAGCCTCTATAGATATTCCACCCTTCGATAGAGCAGCAATGGATGGATATGCAGTAATAAGCGAAGATATAAGAGGAGCTTCACCAACAAATCCAGTCCTATTGAAGATTGTAGGGAAAGTTGAAGCTGGTGAAGTAACTCAAATAACTCTAAAGCAAGGAGAAGTTGTCGAAATATCAACAGGAGCAAAAATTCCAGAAGAGGCAGATGTAATAGTACCATATGAAGAAGCAAGAAGAGTAAAAAATTACATTGAAGTTTATAGGTCACTCCCAAAATGGAAAAACATTGCAAGAAAAGGAGAGGATTTGAAAAAGGGAGAGATAGTTCTACCTAAAAATCAAGTGATAAGAGCATGGGATATAGGAGTACTTGCATCACTAAACATAGCTAAAATAAAAGTGTATAGAAAACCGAGAATAGGCATTTTATCTACTGGAAGTGAATTAATAGAACTTGGCAGTAAAATTCAGCCTGGAAAAATAATTAATAGCACAAAATACATGCTAGCTGCATTAACAATTGAAAATGGCGGAGAATATATTGATTTAGGGATTGTTCAAGACAATATAGAAGAAATTTGTACAAAAATTAAAAATTCAATAAAAAAATTAGATATGATAATAACAACTGGAGGCACATCAGTAGGTAGAAAGGATTACACAGTAAAGGCGATCAAGAAACTTGGAGCAAAAATACTATTTCACGGTATATCAATAAAGCCAGGTAAACCAACGGGAATTGCAATCTATAAAGGTAAACCTATAGCAATGTTATCGGGATTTCCAGTAGCAGCACTAGTAGGATTTGAAGTTTTCGTTAAACCAATAATTGAAATAATAAGTGGAATAAAATTTTTACCACAACCCAAAATAAAAGCTAAAATAACTAGAAGAATAGCATCAACTCCAGGTGTAAGAGATTTCCTAAGAGTAAGAATAACTAGGAGAGATAATGAATATTATGCAGAACCACTAAAATTGACAGGCTCGGGTATACTGTCAACCGTAACTAAAGCTAATGGCATAATAATAATTCCAGAAGAAGTAGAAGGACTTGAAGAGGAGGAAGAAGTAGAAGTAATTTTGCTCAGAGCATTGGAGGAATAATATGACACGCAGAATATTTCATAAATTAGTGAGCATAGAAGAAGCCCTCAACATCATATCAAGAAAAATCCCATTAAAACCACTTGGACAAGAGACAATTGAAATATCAAATGCACTTGGAAGAATATTAGCTGAAGACGTTATTGCACATATAAACTTACCACCATTCGATAGATCTATAATGGATGGATATGCAGTAATAGCTGAAGACACTTTTGAGGCAGATGATCACTCACCAGTCAAACTTAAAGTGATAGGTAGAATCGAACCAGGAGAAGAACCAAAAATAAGAGTAGAACATGGAAGTGCATTAGAAATATCGACAGGTGCTGCAATTCCACCAGGAGCAAATGCAGTAGTAATGGTTGAACATACAAGGAGAGTTAATGATATAGTCGAAATATTTAAGCCAGTTGCACCTGGAGAAAACATTGCCTATGCAGGTTTAGATTTAATGATAGGAGAAAAAATTCTTAGAAAAGGAACAATACTAACTCCAAGAGAAATCGGAGTTCTAGCTGCACTAGGTAAAAATAAAGTTAAAGTATATCGAAAACCTAAAATCCCAATAATATCAACTGGAAAAGAATTAATTAAACCAGGAAGTAAACTAAAAAACTACAAAGTCTATGATGTAAACACATATGCTATTTCAGCTGCAATAGAAGAAGCAGGCGGAAAACCCATAATGCTAGGAATAGTAGGTGACAATTACAATGAAATAAAAGAGAAAATTGAATTAGCAGTTGAAAAAGGAGATCTAATATTAATCTCAGGAGGAACATCGGCAGGACTAGGAGACATCGTATACCGAGTCATGGACGATATCTCAGAAATAATAGTTCACGGATTAAAGGTAAAGCCTGGAAAACCTACAGTAATCAGCATAACCAAGAAGAAATTAATAATTGGATTACCTGGATGGCCAGTTTCTGCACTAACAATCTTCAACCTAATAGTAAAACCAATAATACAAATACTCTCTGGAAGAAAAAGAAAAGAAGAAGAACAATACAAAGAAGTTAAAATAGCATCAAGAATAATCCCGGCAAAAGGAAGAATGAACTTAATTCCTGTAAGCATAATTGTAAATGAGAAAGGCGAAGAAATAGCATATCCATTATTGAAACATAGTGGAGCAATTGCAACATTAACTAGAGCTGATGGATATATAATAGTACCTGAAAACATAAGTTTGATCGAAGCAGGAGAAAAAGTTAAAGTAAAACTATTCAGTGAAAAAATAAAACCACCGCAAATCTCAATAATTGGAAGCCACTGTCCAGCACTAGAATCATTAATCGAAATTATGGAAGAAAAAATTGGACAGATAGATGTAAGAATAATTAATATAGGATCACTAGCAGGATTAATGTCAATAAAAAGAGGAGAAGCGGACATAGCTGGAATACATTTACTAGACGAAGAAACCATGACATACAATATACCATACATAATAAAGTATGGTCTAAAAAATGCAGTACTAATCAGGGGATATATTAGAGAACAAGGATTAATAGTAAAGAAAAACAACCCAAAGAAAATAAAGAACATTAAAGATCTACTAAGAGAAGATTTAATCTTCATTAATAGAAATAAAGGTTCAGGAACAAGAATCCTACTAGACTATGAACTAAAGAAACTAGCAGAAGAAGAAAAAATACCATTCAAGAAAATAGTGAGAAGAATAAAAGGATATGAAATAGAGGCAAAAACACACTCCTCAATAGCAACTTCAATAGTACTCGGAAAAGCAGATGTAGGTATAAGCATTAAAACAATAGCAGAAATATACAACCTAGACTTCATACCAATAAGAGAAGAAAACTATGATTTCCTAATAAGAAAGGAGAGTCAAAAGAAAAAAATTGTAACAAAATTCATAGATACACTGAAATCAAAGGAATTTAAGAAAAAGTTAATAGAAATGGGCATGAAAGTACCTCAAAATATTGGAGAAATTATCTGGAAACATAATACACAATAATTTATGTTAAATATGATTTCACCCATATAATTGATGTGATGAGTAAAGTTGCAGTTACAAAGAGTAAAGGACACTATCATGGTGTAAAAAATGTATTAGAATTACTAAAGAAAGAAATAGAGGAGGAAATAAGCAGGAAAAGACGAATAGTAATAAAACCCAACTTCGTATCCACTAAAGTCGAACTCTCAGCAACACATGTAAAAGCAGTAAAAGCGCTATTAGACTTCTTAACAAACTATACTTCTTCTAAAATTATTATTGCTGAAGGGGCAGCCTCAGCAAAAATAGAAGAAGGCCTAAGAAACTACAACTATTATAATGAGCTTAAAGACTACAATGTAGAATATGTCGACTTAAATGAAGACAACTATATCACAATAAAAGTATGGAATGAAAATCTAGAAAAGAAACTAAAAGTTAGAGTTGCCAAAACTGTTGTTGACAGTGACTTTAGAATTTCAATATGCAGACCAAAAACCCATGACACTGTAATTGTAACACTAACAATAAAGAACATTGCAGTTGGAAGCTTAGTAAACCATGATAAATCAAAAATTCATAGAGGATATAAAGCAATTAATTTAACTATCGCAGAGCTAACTAAACTCGTAAAACCACACTTATCAATCATAGATGGATATGTTGGAATGCAAGGAAATGGTCCAGTTTCAGGAGAAGCAATAATGTCAAAATTCGCAGTAGCTGGATTAGATCCAGTTGCAGTTGATGCACTTACAGCTAAACTAATGGGTTTCAATCCTCTAGAAATAGGATACCTATACTATCTAAATAAATGGGGAATAGGCAAAGCAAAAATAGATGAAATAGAGATTATAGGAGGAGAAATTGAAGAATTGTCCATTAAATTTAAACCCCATCGAACTTATCTCTCACAGAAGAACTGGAAGATAGAGGATAGGTGAAAATATGGAAGTAAAGTTATTGGCAATCACAGATATCCATGGAAATCTACAAACAACATCACAAATATCATACATAGCATCAAAAAATGATTTCGATGCAATATTAATTAGTGGAGATTTATCTCCCTTCATGTCAATTGAAACAGCCATAGGAATCCTCAAAAAATTGTCCGAAGCAAATAAACCAATATTCTATGTTCCAGGAAACATGGATGATCCCAAGCTAAAGGAAGGAGTCAACGTTGAAGGAACAGAATGTATACACAGAAAAATCATACAATTTAAAAATCTAGAAATTATAGGTGTGGGAGGAGGACTTGTCGGACCCTTCAAAACACCCTTCGAATATACTGAGGATGATTTCAGAAATATATTTGATGAAATTTCACGAAAAACATTTTCAGAAAATATTGTTTTAGTGACACATAATCCACCATATAATACATCTACCGATAAGCTAACTTGGGGAGAACATGTTGGAAGCATAAGTATAAGAAGATTCATAGAGGAAAGACAGCCACTATTAAACGTTTGTGGACATATACATGAAGCTAGAAGTATTGATAAAATTGGACGAACAATAATAGTCAACGCAGGACCATTAAGGTATGGATATTATGCTCAAATAACTATACATGACGTAGACAAAATAGATGTAAAATTAATGAAATTAGATTAAATCAGCCATTGGAGTCACTCATCACAGGTCAGAGCTGCAATGGATCATCATCAAATAATCATTAGTCAACTTGAAAAATAAATCTTAACTAAATTAGAAAGCCCTTTCCCTAAATAATTTAATCATCAACAGATACTTCTCAAGAACAAGTTTCTTCTTATACAATAATTCCTTAATGCTGGGAAGCTCTTTACCCCCCAATATCCTTTCCACTAAAATTAATGGCCTAATAGTTAGGGCAACTTGACAAGGAGCACCCTCAATAGTCGATTTTCTTTCCTCCTCTTCAATCTCTGGAAAACCCTCTAAAACTTTAGGTCTACCTCTATGTGTTAGAATTGAAATGGTCCTGTCAATTTCACATTCAAGAAAATCAATCAATGAATCCTCATTTTTAAAGCATCTTAACGCCATCTCAAAGACACGTTCTAAATTCCTAAAAATTGAAGCATAAATTTTAGCTTTAGGTTTTCTTACATTCCATATTAATGGCTTAACAGCATCATATCCATAATAACAGTCATAGAGATAATTTAAGTATTCATGATAAACAATAGCTTTCAATTCATTATAATTATAAGTCAATATTTTCGCTGCATTTAATTGAATTGTTGGGACTAACACGTTAATTTTGGGATCATACTTATATGTGAAACCTGAAGAAAATGTTAAAATTAATTTTCCATTAATTCGTTTAATCCAGTTTGCTTTGTGAACTTCAATATCAGCTATAAATGGAATTTGAGTATCACGTTCAAATTCTTTAATAATTTTAGGAAGCCACTCATCAACAATAAACTGAACTTTCTCCTTCAAATCTTCTTCAATTTCACCATAGCTAACTACTCTTATTCTCAAATACTCCACCAGTTAAAAATTTGTAAATCTATATAAATTATGTTTCTCATCTATAGTTTAAGTCGCACATGAAGATATCGGCATAAGTCTCTCTCCGCCGTATCAATCGAACAGTATCATTATAGATCATAACTATGGGAGCTCTAGGTCTACAATTATACTGACTAGACATTGAAATTCCATATGCACCAGTATCTAAAATAGCCAAAATATCACCTACATCAACTCTTGGAAGATAATAATTCATTGCAAATACATCTGCACTTTCACAAATAGGTCCTGCAACACTATACTTTATAGTTGCTGGAATATCGAATTTATTTACAACTAAAATCCTGTGAAAAGCATTATAAAGTGCAGGTCTAATTAGATCATTCATACCTGCATCAACTAGAATCCATTTAATTTCACCTACTTGCTTAACATAATTAACTCTAGTTATTAACACTCCAGCATCTCCAACTAAGTAACGTCCAGGCTCCAAAATAATAGTTGAATCTTCATCAAAAATATATCCAATTTTTTCAGTTATAACTGGAAGAACATTTCTACAATAATCCTTAGGTAATATAACTTTATCATCTAAACTATACGGTATACCCAATCCACCACCAAGATCAATAGTGTCAAGCTTCAATCTTAAAGTATTATATAATTTTTCAGCAAAAGAAACAATGTTACTTGAAGCCTTCACAAAAGGATTCACATTCAATATTTGTGAACCAATATGCACGTGAATACCTCTAACACGAATATACTTTGACTTCAAAGCTAACTTGTAAGCTTCAAAGGCTTCATTAACATCCAAACCAAACTTATGAAACCTCATACCTGTACTGATATATCTATGAGTTTTAGCTGGCACATCAAAGTTAACTCTAACTCCTAAATTAACTTGAATATTCATTTTAGATGCAAGATCATTAACTATTTTAAGTTCAGACAAGCTTTCAATATTTAACAATCTTACATGAACAGTTATAGCATCACTAATTTCATTCAACGATTTACTGACACCATTGAAAACAATCTTATTAGAACTAACTCCAATTAACCTTGCAGCATATAACTCTCCACCCGAAACCACCTCTGCACCAGCACCAAGCTCTTTAAATAACTTTAAAATTGCAAGAGTTTGATTAGCCTTATATGCATAACAAATTAAAATATTTTTCCAATATTCCCTCAATGCATCACTAAGATCACTATACTTCCGTCTAATCCTACTACTTGAAAACACATATAAAGGAGTACCGTATTCTTCAACTAAATCTATAACCCTTACACCCTCAACATACAATTCACCATTCTTAACGTTAAAGATAGGATGGAGAGACATAGATAACCCTCTCAAATAGTTGCTGAAGCCAAATAAATCATAGCCCTCAAAACTTTAAAAGCAGTTATGAAGTCACTTTCAACAAAGCAAACTTTTCTTCCATCCACTCTCTTTACATTTGGAATCAATTCTGCAATTTCAGCCATTCCAGAATTAACAAATGTTACTTCAACATTAAATGGAGAATTAAATCTAAATGGTTTAAAGTCACTTAATCTCCCTAGAGCCCTCCTAGCAGCCTCCCTAATCCTCTCATAGACAACATCTGGATGAAGACAAACAGCGGCATAACGCCCTACAGCCTCTTTAACAACAACATACTCAACATTACCTAAAAGATCTCTAGCTTCATTAACCACTGATCTATCACCAGTAACCAATACTACAGGGACATTAAAGTAACCTGCAATAGCAGCGTTAATACCAACCTCTCCAACTGAAACTCCATTTATAGAGACATCAGAAATAACTTTACCAGAAATAGTATGATCTAAAACACCAATCTTAGTTCCACTCTTAGCATGATATCCAATAAAGAAGACTGCATCAAAAGTAGAATCAATCCCATGCATCATAGACAAAATCTTAGGAGAACCAGTCAAAAGTTTAGCTTTAGGATTCAATTGATCAATCAATATATTCCTCATAGTTCCATGTGAATCATTTACAATTATTTCATCGACATCAGCATACAAAACACCTTCAATAGCTGCATTAACTTCACGAGTCATAAGCTTTCTAGCATAATCATGTTCTCTACCTGTTCTACTTGTATGCTCAGAATGCACAATACCAGAAATACCCTCCATGTCAACGGAAATGAAAACCTTAAAACCCATAGTTTACCCCCATAAATATTATTTATCTACATTATGAATATACATTTAAGTCACTCCAATTAAGATGAGCATGAGACGGTGATAAATACGCTTAGATTAGGGGTTTCAGGAGTAAATTTAGGCAAGACAAGGAAAGATGAAAAAATAGACTTCAAAGCGATTATAAATGAATTTACAAAATTAAAGAACATCAGTGGAGAAGTTGACGAATTAATATTCACAGATTGTGTACTTGGCGAGGAACTTTCAGAAAATCTAATTCAAAGAGGATTAAAACTTTATCCCAGTTTAGAAGAAATGAAGAAAATTGGAGAATTAGCTAAGAAAAAAGGAATTCAACTTGGAGGACATGCATCATTTCTAGTCAATCTGGGATCACCGAGTAAAAAAATTAGGAAAGCATCAAAAGGACATATTACAGCACTCTGCAAAAGAGTGAAAGTTGCAGGAGGAATTTATGCAGTTACTCATTTAGGATTTCTTGGAGAAAAAACAGAGTTGGAGCTAAAGGAGGAAATAGCTACAGAGCTGGAAAAAATAATTAATCGAATCGAAACTCAACTTCTAATCGAAAATACTGGAAAAAGAAAAGGAATTGGATCGCTACCATTTATAATTGATTTAGCTGAAAAAATAGGAGTAAAAATTTGTTTAGACTGGGCACATCTACATGCTTATGGTAGAGGAATCATACGAAGCAGTGAAGATGTAATAAAAGTTATAGATAAAATCGAAGAAAGACTAGGAAAATTTGAAGACTGGATTCCAGTAATGCACATTTCGGGAATTAAGTATGGTTATGGAGGAGAACTGGAACATTTAGGTCTTAACGAATCTGACTTACCATGGTATGATATTATTAGGGTTCTAAATGAGTGTGGCATAAATAGTATAATCATCTGTGAGAGCCCTAGGAGATGGGATGAAGACTTAAGACTTCTTAAAAAAGCAATCTTAGGAGAAAGAATAGAGATCAAAAAAATTGGTCAAAGATCTATCCTAGACTGGATTGAAAAGCGCTAACTCTACCATTCAAATAACTCTACATTCGCCCTAGGCACAATTACTCTCCTACCATCTTCAAGTTCAATTTCCACTACTCTTACAGGAGACTCAGTTTCAACTTCCTGCAACTCTATTGGCAAACTTACCACTGTTGCCAACGCACCGAAATAGGGAGCTCTTATCACTCTAATCTTCGTTCCAGGTTGCATGCCACCTACATAAATTTCCTCTTCTTCTGGAAGCTCTAGAGGATTAATGTCCAATTGAGGAACAATTATTTCCGGACGTATAACTCCAGCTCTAATTTGTGTTGCACCATTTATAGCCGCCAATTTACCCTCATTCTTTTTAAGTAACTCGAAGGTTTTCTTAGCCATTCTTACCCTTCCGAAACCTTCAGTTATAATTAATGTTAATGGGATGTCTTCATGCCCCGTTATTGCAACACCAATCTCATATCCAAGGAAATCTGAAATATCCTTAAAGTCTGCTCCCCCAATCACAACTCCCTTTGCACCAACCTCCATAGCCTTCTTTAAGGCAGCACTTGAAGCATAAGAGCCACCAACAATTATTTTTCCTTCACAAGCAGAAGTTATCTTGTCTAAAGTTAATTCATCACGCGGAGAGTCTACAGCTACGTAAATTTCACCGTGTCTTTCTCCACCAATTCCAAAAATACCCTCAATGAAAGTAGCTGCACATTCAATGACAACACCCTCTTTAGGTAAAATCTCCGTCACAATTCCCGGTATGTAGGCGTCAATTTCGATTGGAATGGGAGGCTCTCTAATAATTACTTGACCAGTAACACTCGATATATGTTCAATATAACCATCTACAGGGGATTTAATTTCCGATTTAATAAGTCCAAAGAAAGCCCTGTACATTGCAATTATCTCACCCGCCTTGACTTCATCTCCAACCTTCTTCTTCATATAAAGTGGAAGTTCCTCGGGCTCAACACCTAGAATAGCCGCTGCACTTATCAGTTTTATGTCACCTGGAAGCTTAGTTCTAGCTACAATATCATTATAATTTACTCTTTCACCTTCCTTGACTAAAACCTCGCCGGGAAGGGGAAGCCTACGCAACTTTTTAACTCTAAATAGTGGTGAAACCCTCAAACCAGGAGTATACGCATGTGCAGAATGACTAGATTTAGTTGAACTCATCTCTAAATCTCCTCCTTCTCTAATATTTCATCAGGATATGCATTAAGAGCCTTAAACCAGGAAATTAACATTTTCCTCCTTGTTTCAAAGTCCTCTGGTAAAGTTAATGGTCTACCTCTAGCATCAATTATTATTCCAGCTGCACCACCCCAGACTTCAGCTTCCCTCTTTTTACCCTTACCAGCACCTACATCAAAATCTGATGAAGGCTCTATGAGAACCTTTGCAGTTTGATCTGCTGGTAGTGGTATTCTATCAATGTATCCATAATTAACTACCTTTTCCACTGTAGAGCCATCAGGCATATAGGCTGTTACTTTAACCGCTGGTCCAGGCTTCTTTGCATGTCCATCAAGTGCAATACAAGTACCCAACTTAACTATACAGTCCCTCTCAAAGATCTCCATTGCAGCTTCAGGATAAACTGTTGATAATACGCCTAGGTGTGGCATCATGAATATACTGTCACACATCAATCTAGTTACACCTTTAACTTGGAAAGCATCAATCAAGATTAATGCTGCTTGCTGTCTTCTAGGTGTATGGGATAGTAGTCCTCCAGTTCCCCCAACAAATTGGACATTCATCATATCAATGTAGGTTTCCTCCTCTAAGGATTGCTCGAATATGTCAGCAATAGTTCTTCTTCTCTGAACACCCCTTAAACCTCTAGCTAGCAATTTATGATGCTCAAATCCAAGTCTAATGGCCTCCCTCGCAACTGCATGTTCAACTATCAAGTCGTCTAATGTTTGTGGAAGTGTTGTGGGTCTAATCATCTTGTTTGCTAGCCGATTTCTAAGCTCCCTTTCATCCATTCTAAATGGAAGCCATCGCATAATGTTTTTAGCACCAGCCTCCTTCAATACATTGCATATACTATAACTCATACCGAGATTGGCACTTACAGTTCTAACGAATTTACCTTCATAAACTGAGTAAACATTAGTTGTCGCACCGCCCAAGCCCACACCTAATACATTAATCTTCCACATTCTAGCAATTGTTCTAAACATCATTCCTTCACCAGCAGGTGTAGGCATTACTGGAGCCATGACCCATTCTGTAAGCTTGTGATATCCAGGAGCATGAGCCATTACGTGTTCCATGAATAATCTATGAATAGCGTCTCTCGCAGGTTCAACTACTTCTACTTCAAGTACAGGTCTAATGTTATCAACAATAGTTAACTCAAATTTGTCGCCTAAAACTTCCTTGACATGTGAACGAGCATCCTTATTTCCAGCATAGACTATTGGGAGCTTATAACCAAGACCGAAACGTGGCTTTGGTTCAGCTGCTTTAATCAACTCAGCAATTTCAACTACGTGTCTTATTGTCCCGCCGTCAGTTCCCCCTGCCAGTAAAATCATGTCTGGCCGTAGGAAACGCATTCGCTCAATTTTCTTGTGTGGAGGTCTGCCATCATCAATTGCCATTACATCCATAACTATAGCTCCAGCTCCTAGAGCAGCTCTCTCAGCACTCTCAGCAGTCATAGTCTTAACTACACCGGCAACCATCATTTGTAAACCGCCGCCAGCACTACTGGTTGAAACGTAAAGATCTACTCCAACATTTCCACCCTGATATGGAATAATTATTCCAGTTCCATCATCTCTCAATATTTTATGACCAGTTAACTCTTCGACCTCTCTAATCGCATTTCTAAGTCCCATAGTAACATCTTCAAATGGTTTTTCAACAGTTGTAGGTGCTTCACCAGCACATATAAATCTCCAGTGACCATCAATTTTCTTAAAGAATCTAGCTTTGGTAGTAGTACTGCCAACATCAGTTGCTAGTATAACCTGCATTTTTGATACATCTAATTTTGAGAGATCATACCGCATTTCCATGTTCACCATCTACCCTGCCACTTATAAATCTAAAGCTCAATTACATTTTTAAGATTTAAGTCTTGCCATAAAAACTTTAACGGTTATGAAAAAGGAAAATTTAAATATAAAAAATATATCTAAATAATCAAAAAATCATAATTAAGAAGTACTTTTAGCTGTCAGTAAGAGATAAGCGTTATGTGCTGATTCATTGATTGCACCCCTCAAAATTAGAATCTTTAAAACCCAAAGCAAAACGATAATCGCACTAACAATAGTATAAGTAAAATCAAGTATTGGAAACAAAACAGCTAATATTAAAACTATAAATGAAACCCCTAACCTATATCCAAAGCGTAATACATTTCCATCAGATATAACATAAATTTTAGCTTCACCAAACATATCACTATAAATTAAATCAAAACCACTCTCTCTAGAAACCTTCAATTTAAATCCACGCCTAGCCATCTCATCACTAAATTGTTTGAGAAAGTCATCCTTCCTATCATGTAGACCAGGGAAAACTCTCTCACTAAGAGTTATGTGAAACGACATTATTACACCATTAAAAGGCAGATAAATAATAGTATTAAAGATTACGGTTAAAATACAATTAAACAAAAAATCGAATATTCCTACCAGTCTCTAAAGCCCTCGAAAGTATACTTCCAACTTCACTATTCAATTTAAATTTAAGCCTCCCCCTACGATCTAAGAGTGCATTAGTAATAAATTCATTATCAACATAAACTGAAATAGATCTCTTAGCAAACTCCTTACCAAAATCAAAAATAATTGAAGACTTCGTCTCCCTAATAGTATAATTCAATAACTCTCCTCTATGCTCAGCAACTTCCTCCTTAGGCATAAGTTTTATTCGAATACCTAAACGTTTCTCAATTTTACTAATAACCTTACCATTACGACCAATAATCTGAGGCATCAAGCTTCTTCTAACTCTAACCACAGCCAACTTATTTGAAAGCATCTCAACTTCAGCATCCCTATCAAACTGCCTGAACAAAGACAGCACCCTATCACTTATACGCTTAAGAGATTCACGCCTAAAAGAAACTATTGGAACAACAATTGTCTCTTCACCAAAAGTGTAAATTTCATATTCAACATTACCAGTCTCGAAATCCCTAACTTCAATTACAGGCCTAGCCAAATCTTCATCAGCCATACCATAGGGAACCTTAACAGTTAATGAAAGCTCATAAACCTTTCTAATTTCACCATCCTTAATGAAAATAACAGTGTCAATAACTTGAGGTATCACACCTAAATCCACTCTTCCCAGAAATCTTTGAATCGCATCAATAGGACTAGATGCATGAACAACACCGACCATCCCTACACCTGCCAATCTCATATCAACAAAAACTTCAAAATCCCTAGACTTTCTAAGCTCATCAAATATAGTGTAATCAGGTCTAACTAAAAGAAGAATATCAGCAGTCTTTGTAAAATCACCCTCCAAGGGAGCATACTGAGTAATTTCAGGTCCAACCTGCAAGTCTCTAGGTGCTTCCATAGTCTTCACAATAGCATTTTTCTCCTTATAATAAAACTCAGCTAAAGCAGAAGCAAAAGTTGATTTACCAGCTCCAGGAGGCCCACAGATCAATATACCCTCAGCCTTCTCGAGAAATCTATTTTTCAACCTATCAGACAACTTGTAATCGTCTAATGTAACCTTGACAATAGGTCTAACAGCAGTAATCTCGATACCATCTGAGAATGGTGGACGAGCAATGGCAATACGATATTCACCCAACTGAATAACCATTGCACCCTGCCTACTTATCTCAACAAAGGCATCACTAGTAAACCTTGCACGCTTCAGAATATCTCGAATAATATACTCCAACTCAGCCCGAGTACAAGGAGAATCTCTTATCTTAACTAATCGCCAATTACCCGGTCTCCCTCTCTTAGCATGTGGTGGAACACCCTCCTTCAAATGAACACTCATAGTATTAGGCGAAAAGAAGTCTTCAAGCTTAACCTTAACTTTAGGTGCCTCAGGTTCTAGATACATAACCCTTAAACCCTCAGCTTCAGCCACGAGAGCTTGAACATAATCACTAGTCAATAAGATAGCATCATACTCACGAGCAACATCCCTAATCAATGCATCAATTCTACCCTTACGAGCCAATTGAATATCTTCAAGCGAAGGACGTCTACCAACACATGTAACCTTTATATCATCCCTCCCCTCAGCAATCTTTCTAACTTTAATTACCTCTTCTAATCCAAGAAAACCAATTTCACGACCAATAGAAGCTTGAGCTTGAAGCTCATCTAAAACAGCTTCAGGAATAATTATCTCAACATTAGATAGAGATCTACTCTCCACTAATCTGGAGAGTTTTCCATCAATTAATATACTAGTATCTGGAACTACTTTTTCCACATAATTCACCTTAAAAGCAGATAATAATTCAAATATTTAAATTTAGACCTAAACACTTTACACTCGAAGTATAGATATTGCCCTAATAACGTCAGCTGTATCTTCAGCTCTATCAGAAATCATCTCCATACTTTCAACAGCCTCTTTAACTATCAACCAGTGACTAACCCTACTAGAAGTATCAGCCCACTTTAAAATCTCCGTAATCAAAATATTCCTATGCTCATCAATAGCTTCCTCTAATCGCTCAACTTTGTCTGCGGCAGCAATAGCCTTCTTAGGCTCATCAATTAAAGTATCGAGGGCAGTTTTAAGCTCAACACCAATCTTATAAACTAAATCAGCCATCTTTTTCAATGCATCCTTAACCTTCTCAGGTATATTAGTCGGTTTAGCTAAACACAACTTTCTAGCAGAGGACTTTGCATATGCAGCCAAATCATCTGCAGTTAAAACCAGCCTCATAATATCTTCTCTATCAAATGGATGAAATGGACCTTTAGCAAGCTCTGATAGAATCTTCTCCTTAACATCATCTGCTTCACGTTCTCTATCAAAAACCATTTTATACACTTTCTCAGCCTTATCAAAATCCTCATCACATATAGCATATACAACATCTCTCATCGCAGCGATAGTAGAAACAATAGTTTCTAAATGGACTCGAAGAATCTTTAAAATTTCAATTTCCCTTTTCTTACCAAACCATAATGCCGAGTATGTAGGTTTGAACACTAAATCGCCTCCACGAGAAAATCAAAGTAGCCTAGCATAATATAAGTATTTCGTCTACATTAGTTTTTCATTAAAAAACCAGCAATTAAACCTAGTATATAGGCAGCAGCTGTACTACTTCTCATAGAAAAATTGGAAGGTGGACCAAGCCTAATTAAATACTTGACCCTATGTCTAGCCTCAATACTTAACCCTTCATACTCATTACCTATTAAGAAACCAAACCTCTCACCAGTATTTTCCTTCAATACACTTATTAGGTCACATTCATTAAGAACACCACTAAAACTAAAACCAATTGGATAAACATCACTTAAAGCTTCATCAAGATTAGAGAAGAGTTTAAGCCTAACAAACTTAGCTACACCTCCAATATTACTGAGAGCCCTCTCAATCTTATCACCCCTCCCCCTAACAATTCTAAGCTCAACATTCAGAGAAGCACATAAACGCAACATATCCATAATTTCATAAGTAGTCCTAGGATTCTCAAAAATAATTACAAAATCATTGAAGAAATCTAATGGAATAGTCTTTCTCAATTTTTTATAAAACCTATTTAGTGTCGCTCCAATCAATATACCACGCCTTCCAAACTGTATATACAATATAAAATCAGGATTCCTAACATCAACAGATAGACCTAGTTTTTCCTCAATATAAGAACCAACATCCCTACAAAGCTCCAAGCTACTCACATCAACTCTCTCAGAAAACTTTTTAACCTCAACTTTAAATGTTCCATAACCATATCTATTCCTCAAAAAATCAATAGCCTCTACAGATCTTAATTTTACTAAATCCATATCATAAGGCAGTTGCTCAAATAAAATTGGAACAATCCTAGAAACTTCAGGGATAGATCTCAAAATACTAAGAATTCTATCAATGTCATCCTCACACCTTAAAATTAACCGTCTAACAGGCTTTTCATAATCAACACTTACCTCAACATTAATTTTAGATAACGATAAAATTTCCTTTATCATTCTAGCTATCTTCAACTCCTTATTAATAGTATAATCTTCAAGAGTCACAAGAAACTTCACATAAACTATGTTCTTAAAAATGCTTTTAAGTTTAATGGGAGCAGTAAGAATGAGAAAACTGGAGGAAAAAAGCAAGATGATCGACTCAACACTCATTATATTAGGGATAGGGCTAGCAATATCATTTTTAATGGCAATAAGTCTAGGGGCAAATGATGCTGCAACACCAACAGACTGTGCAGTAGGAGCGGGAATAATATCAATTAGACAAGCAGTGTTACTATTCGCCCTCTTCACTGGAATTGGAGCTGTGCTCCAAGGCTTTATGGTAATGAAAACCATAGGCAAAGGAATAGTTCCAGAGGTAGACGTAATTGGGGCACTAACAATATCTATAACTGCAGCAGTATGGGTCCTAATATGCTCATATCATGGACTAGACGTCTCAGTCACATATGCCTCCATAGGAAGCGTAATAGGCTATGGAATAATTGCCCATGGAATAGAAAAAGTAAATCTAGGGATACTTCAAAAAGTAGTTTTAAGCTGGATTACATCACCATTTTGTGCAATGGCAATAGCATACTCAATATACATGACACTCCGAAAAATACTGGAGAAAAGACCATGGACACAAAGAGTACAAAAAATAATATCAATAATGCTAATTGGATCACTATGCTTCTCCGCATACTCCTTTGGAGCAAATGACGTAGGAAATGCAACAGGTGTATATGTAACAGTAGCAGAAAGACTTGGAAAAATTCCAGACTACAATGCAATGTTATTCCTATCAATTCTAGGAGCAATAGGAATAGCAGTTGGCGGATTAACATGGGGGAGAAGAGTAATAGAAACCGTCGCATTCAGAATAACTAGATTAGATATTGTAATGGGATTCGCAGCTGAAATAAGCAATGCAATAGTAGTATACTTGTTCACAACAATACCATACATGATATTCGGCTATGGACTTCCAATATCAACTTCACTTGCAAGTAACGGCTCTATAATAGGTGTTGGTTTAGCTAAAAGCTACAAGTCAATTAATACTAGAACGATAATGAGATTAGTTATAACATGGATAATTACAGTTCCAGCAACAGCAGTAATCTGCATGGTATTGTACAGAGCTCTTAAAATAATAATCCTATCAATCTAACAATTAGTTGGTAAATCCTTTCATTTTTAATTAGAAACACTACATTAACACTAGTATCACTCAAAATTTCTAGAAAATGCTGAACATAAGTATGAATTGTAAATAGTTCTTTCAACATCCACTTACATCAAGAAATGTCTTTAATAAGAAGTATAACATGACCTCAAACTATAAATAAGATAGCATATCATCCTATAAAATTTCAATTTTATTCTTTAACTTCTCGAATCTAATTTCTATTTCTTATTTAAACGGCTCAAAGATACCCATCAAACATCGATAACAATTATTCGTTACAAAATAATTCGTAACCTATAAATTTAGAGCCTACTGAAAGAGCATTGGTGGTAAATTGAAAATTATAATACTTGGACCGCCAGGAGCAGGTAAAGGAACCCAAGCAAAAATACTCTCAGAAAAATATAGAATCCCACATATATCAACTGGTCAAATTTTTAGAGAAAATATTGAAGCAAAAACCAAGTTAGGATTAAAAGCAAAAAAATACGTAATAAAAGGAGAACTAGTTCCAGATGAAATAGTTATTGAAATAACTTTAAGGAAACTTGAAAGCCTAGATGCAAGCAAAGGATACATTCTAGACGGATATCCAAGAACTATTAATCAAGCAAAAGCACTTGACAACAGTGAATTTACACCAGACCTGATAATAGAAGTCTATGTAGACGAAGAAGAATGTGTAAAAAGACTTTCAAGTAGAAGGTATTGTCCAAAATGTGGTGCAACATATAACTTAATATTCAACCCACCAAAAAACAATGAAGTATGCGATATATGTGGAAGTAAAATAAAACAAAGAGAAGACGATAGAGAATATGCAGTAAGAGAAAGATTTAGAGAATATTACGTCAAAACTAAGTCAGTTCTAGATTACTATAAAGCACAAGGAAAATTACATAGAGTAGATGGAAAGGGGAGCATAACTGAAGTCTCAGAGAGAATTATTAAACTTATAGAGAAACTCAAGAAAGAAGTTTAAGAGCAGATTCTACATCTACTTTAATCCTTGTAGACTCACCAACCACCTTCAATGTCATCTTAGTATCCTTTAATCCAATTCCTGAAATTACACAAACAATTATTTCATCAGAATCAATTGCATCTTCCTCTTTAAGTTTCTTTACTAATGCTATAGGAGCTGCTCCTGCAGGCTCAGCATAAATCCCCTCCATTCTAGCAAGTAATTTATAGGCATCAATAATTTCACCATCACTAACAGCCTCTATTGTACCCCCACTTTCAATCACCGCCCTTCTCAAAAGAGGCCAACCTGCAGGATTTCCAACAGCAATAGCACTTGCAATAGTAGATGGATTAGTTACTGGCGTAATTTCCATTAACCCAGCTTTAAAAGCCCTTGCCATAGGTGCACAACCCTCAGCTTGAACGCAACCTATTTTAACGTCCCTGTTTATCCAACCTAGATTCAATAGTTCCCTAAATCCTTTATGAGCCCCAATAGCAGCAGTTCCAACACCAACCGACTGAACATACCAGTCAGGAGCAATCCAATTTAACTGCTCACAAATTTCATATGCAAGTGTCTTCTTTCCTTCATGTCTAATCGGATTAATCACACCACCATTATACATCCAACCCATTCTATAGGCAACCTCTCTAGCTATTCTACTTGCATCATCAAAAGTACCATCAACAACGATAACTTTTGAACCATAGATCATCATAGAAGCAATCTTTTCAGTACTAGCAGTACGAGGAACAAAGACTATGCTATCTAAACCAGCAGCTGCAGCATATGCTGCTTGAGCAACACCAGCATTACCAGTTGAAAAACCAACCATAGTTGAAACTTTCAGTTCAACCGCCCTACTTGCAGCTGCAGATGCCCCACGATCCTTAAAGGAGCCAGTGGGATTTAGAAAATCAAGCTTAAAATATAAATTTTTAAGCCCAAGCAATCTTCCAAGCCTCCGACTTTTAATTAAAGGTGTACCACCCTCACTTAAAGTTACAATGTTTGAAAAATCACTTACAGGAATAAATTCACGATATCTCCACATATTGAAGTCTCTCAGTTGAAGTTTACCCTTAGTCACCTTAGAAGCTATAAAGTCATAATCCAATTGAAATTCAATTACTGAACCACATTTACTACAAAAATTTACAAGTTTATCAGGAGGAAACTCAGCTCCACACTTAATACATTTCTGCGAAATAATTCTCCCCATAACCACCACCTGAAAACCTATTCTCCAATTAACTTTAACCCATCTTTAATAATCTTTGCATGATCAAAAGCCATTCTTTCAGGAATCTCCCTGAAGAATCCAATTTCCTTAACTTCTGGAGAAGGCTTTAAATTCAGTTCTAAAGGCTCAGCTAGAAAAGCTATTGAAACCACATGACCTCTAGGGTCACGATTGGGATCAGAGTAAACTCCAATCAACCTTAACAGCTTTATTCTAACACCAGTCTCTTCTTCAACCTCCCTCATAGCAGCTTTCTCAACAGTTTCCCCATACTCAACAAAACCACCGGGTAAAGCCCAAAAATCCTTAAAGGGAGACTTAGATCGCTTCACCAACATAAAGGATTTGTCAGCAAAAACTATCAACACATCAACAGCAAGTAAGGGACTCCTCCTCATTAACTCACCAAGATAATATATTGTATATAAATGAAATTTAAATTATAACTAATCAAACACGTTAAACAAACTTCTTAACATAGAGAACCGCGAAAATAAAGCGAATGGAAAGGCTAAAAAGAAAAAGAAAATTACTTTACATGGGTGGCTATAATGTATGAACCCGGAGAAAAATCTAAACAACTATATGAACGCGCTAAAAAAGTTTTTCCAGCAGGAGTAAGCTATAGCATTAGATACTTTGAACCACATCCATTTTATGTTAAAAAAGCTGAGGGCTGCAAAGTATATGACGTTGATGGAAACGTTTATATAGACTATTGGGTAGGACACGGTGCATTAATATTAGGCCATAATCACCCGTTAATAATTGAAGCAATTAGGGAAGCAGCTGAAATTGGAACACATATAGGATTAGTTAATGAATATGAAGTAATATATGCTGAACAAGTCTTAAAGATGATCCCAAGTGCAGAAATGATTAGATTCACCAATAGTGGAACAGAAGCAAACATGTATGCAATTAGACTAGCTAGAACATACACTAAAAGAAGTAAAATTGGAAAATTTGAAGGAGGATGGCATGGAGGATACGATGCCCTCCATGTCGGAGTAACATACCCTTTTAATAAGCCAGAATCAGGAGGATTAACCGAAGGAGCAATAAAAGATACCATACTACTACCATTCAATGATCTAGAAGGAGTCGAAAAAATCTTCAGAGAACACAAATTTGCATGTATAATTATAGAACCAGTACTAGGTGCAGGAGGCTGCATACCAGCAGATAAAGAATTTCTAAAAGGATTAAGAGAACTTTGCAACAAAACTGGAACATTGCTAATATTTGATGAAGTCATAACAGGATTCAGACTAGCCCCGGGAGGAGGACAAGAATTCTATGGAGTATATCCAGATATAACAGTACTTGGAAAAACACTTGGAGGAGGAGGACTACCAGTAGGAGCATTCTGTGCTAGAAGAGAATTAATGGAACTTCTAGACCATACTAAGTATCCTGATCCAAGCACTAGATCATTTCACGGAGGAACATACTCAGCAAATCCACTAGTATGCTATGTAGGAACAAAAGTTTTAAAGGAACTGGAAAAAGGCTACGTATATAATCATATAAATAAACTAGGAGAAAAAACCATAAAGGAACTAGATGAAATATTCCAAAAATACAACTTCGAAGCATTTTCAAGCGGAGTTGGATCAATGATTGGAATACACTTTACCAAAGAAAAACCGACAGATGCAAGAAAAGCTAATGCAACGAAAAATATTGAATTAGTGAAGAAATACCATTCATATCTACTAAAAAACGGAATTACAGTAATTAAGCCAACACTACCACACCTATTCATAAGTAATGCACATACAGAAAAAGAAATAAATGAATTCCTTAGAGTAACAGAGGAATTCGTAAAGAAACATAAACAATAAATTACACTACAATTATTTTAATCAACGAGAAATTAAGCTCAGATAGAGGCTTCCTACAGATTGGACAGATACTTTTAACTTTTTTATTACAAATATCACAAATAAGAATTCTACAAGACTCACAGACATAAGCTTCACTATCTTTATAGAGTTTCTTTCCGCATCGAAGACATCTACCCACCACGAACGCCATCAATAACATACCTCCATGCCGGCATATAATCGCGTTAAGCTAAAGATTTAAAGTTTTTGAAAGACTCAAAGAAATATATGGAGATAGAAGTATATGAAAATAATTAAAAGCCATTCAGGAATAAGAGGAATCTATGGAGAAAGTTTAACACCAGAATTAACATACATGCTAGCAAAGGCATATGCTCAAACACTAAAACCAAGAATCGTTGTAGTGGGAAGAGATACGAGGCCATCAGGAAAAATAATCAAACAAACAATCATAGCAGGACTAACATCATTAGGTGTAAATGTAATAGACTTAGACATTACACCTACACCTGCAATACTCTTCGCAATAAAATACTATGGAGCAGACGGAGGAATAATAATATCAGCATCCCATAATCCACCTGAATGGAATGCAATAAAACTAGCAGGGAAAAAAGGAATATTATTAACCTCAAATGAAGTAGGCAAAATAATTGAAAATATAGGAAGAAAAACAGCTACAACACAAAAAGTAGGAAAAATCATTAGAAGAAACATTATAAACACCTATATCAAAGAACTAGCAAAACAAGTTAACATTAAAACCATTAGAAAATCAAACTTCAAAGTCATAGTAGATGCAGGAGGAGGAGCTGGAGCATTAACAACACCTAAACTCTTAACACAAATAGGATGCAGAGTAATAACAATAAACTCAATACCAGGACTCTTCACTAGAAAGATAGAACCAACAGGAGAAGCACTAGAAAACTTGAAAAAAACAGTTCAAGCAGCAAAAGCAGATATAGGATTTGCTCACGACTGTGATGCAGATCGACTAGCATGTGTGGATGAAAAAGGAAACATAATAAGAGAAGACTATGGAATTGGAGTAGCAGTAAAACAAGCGCTAACCAAAAAGAAAACGAAAGGAATAGTAGTGAACATAGCATCATCCCTCATATTCGACCACATTGCAAAGGAAACAAAAACAGTAATATTCAAGTCAAAGGTGGGAGAAGCCAATGTCATAGAAAAAATGCTTGAAACAAACAGTAATATAGGAGTAGAAGGAAGTAGTGGAGGATTAATATTAAGAGAATTCCACCTAGCAAGAGATGGTGCACTAGCAGCACTAAAAGTATTGGAAGCAATGGCAGAAAGAGAAAAAAAGTTTTCAGAACTATTAAAAGAACTCCCTCAATACCATATCGAAAAAACAAATCTCAAAATCAAACCTAAGAAAATAGGAAAAATAAGAGAAAAAATACTAAGACGATGGAAAGACTATAGAATTGAAACAATCGACGGAATAAGAATAAATGGAGAAAACTGGTGGATTCTAATCAGACCATCAAAAACCGAACCAGTACTAAGAATAATGGTTGAAGCAAAAGAAAAGTCAAAAACAAAGAAATTAATGAGAGAAATAATCAGGATAATTCAGGAAAGTTAATCAACTAGAAAATAAACTCTATTAACGAATAACTTGAAAGGTTAAAAAATGACAGATAAAGAAGAAGTTAAAATATTAGAGATATTTGAAGGAGACCATGGAATAGAAGTAACAGACAGCAAACTAAAAATAAAAACAGGACCATTATTTGATCCTTTTTTAAGAATGATGCCAATATCAAGATATGCAGGGCCAAGAAGAATATTAAGAACAACTACAATTGAAGAAATACCAATAAGAAATATAAATACAATAACAATAAATGGAAATAACATAAAAATAACTTGGATCAAAAAAAGTAAACAATCATTCTACAAAATGAAAGAAACAAAGATAAGAATGAAACCATTCAAATCAAAACTCATAAAAGAAGCAATATCAAGGTTAATGAAAGGTGAAGACCCAGAAAAACTAGCCATCGAATACTCAAAAATCATATCAAGATATTTCAAAGCATTCCAAGCAAATAGAAATGTGATTCTAATTAAAGGCGACCATATCGAAATTTATAGCAAAGAAATATATGAAATAATATCAGGAAAAATACCGTTAATATCACGAAGCCCATTATTCCTTCAAGCCCTAGCATCATACTCAGAAAAAATTCCAATAAACAGAATATCAAACATGAAAATGGAAAAAATATCAGAAACAAAAATCAATGTAGAAATAGAATTAAAAGAAAAAAGAAGCAAAAAAATAACATTCAAAAATGAAGAAGAAGCAAAAAATTTCATTGAAACAATCAAAAAAATAATGGAAATTTATGGAAGAGAAGAAGAGAAGAAAACTACCATAACATCAAGGGGACATCTTATCCTACGAGGAAAAATTGAGGAAGAAGATTGGAATAGAAAAATACTAGAGAATTTCACTAAATTCTTAATGCTATTTACGGTAATCTACATCATGTTCAGCGAGATATATGGAAAGTCAATAACACTTGCCCTAATCACAATGCTTATTTCATTAATAGCAATAATACTCTGGAATAAACTTAGAGAGTAAATTGGAGGAGAGAGATTGCTTAGACTACTTGTATGGCTATGCACCTATAGATGTAATCTCAACTGCAACCACTGCTATATAAAGGGTAGAAACTCAAGTGAAATGAGCACAGAAGACGCATTAAAAATGATAAATGAAATAGTTGAACTAAATCCAAGACATTTCTCCATTACAGGAGGAGAACCACTAATAAGAAAAGATATTTTCGAGATACTGAAAGAAGCAAAAAATCAAGATTTAAACACAAGTATCGTAACTAATGGATACCTATTAAATGAACAAATAATAGATAAACTAGCAAAAATGAATGTTTATATATACTTAAGCCTAGATGCAGCCACCGAGGAGACATTTCTAAAAATAAGAAGATGGAATCAAAGCAAACTTCTAGAGAAAGTAGAAATGCTAAGAAGCAAAGGTTTAGGATTTTCAACCATAATGACTATTATGCCAGAAAACTATCATGAAGCTGGATCATTCATAGAATTATCAATAAACATTGGTGCAAAACATTCAGCTCTAATACCAATAATATCGTCTGGAGCAGCAAGAAATAAACAATTAACTAAAAAACAACTAATTAAGGCAATAAAACTAATTGACGAAAAATCAGAAGAATATGGCTATCCTACAAGTCTATGGTGCACACCCTTCGCAAAATGGTTAAAGAAATCAAAATACGTATATGTTGGAAGTTGTCCAGATGACTCAATGGATATTGATCCAGAAGGAAACACTCTACTATGTGATGTATTAGAATTCAAAATAAGCAATGTACTTAAATATGGAGTAAAAGAAGCATGGCTAGAATATTCCAGAAACCCAATATCAAGAGACTTTAGAAATCCAAATCTATTAGAAGGTAAATGCATTAAATGTAAATACAAGTATAAATGTATAGGAGGATGTAAAGCAAGAGCATACATAACATACAATAAATTTACATATCCAGATCCACTTTGTCCATTATAGCATTATTAGTTAAATCAATATGATTAAAAATTTAAAAGTAGATGCGAATATATGCAATGAAATAAAAAACATTTATTCGGAACAATAATTTTATAATAGAACAGAAGTTATTATATAGTAATAAAAATCATGGAGAAGTCGATGTCAACCAGTTATGGTGCACAAAGTGAATATGGAAAATTGATAAAAACTATAATGCACATACCAGGAGAAGAAATAAATCTCATAAATGGAGACAACCTAAAAGACTATTTATTTAGAGAAGTCCCAGACCTTGAAAAACTTAGAGAAGAACATATTAAATTAATGGAAGTACTGAAAAGCGAAGGAGTTAAGGTAATACTTATAGAAGAAGTTCTAAAAAATACAGAATACATTGAAATCATTAAAATGTGTCCAAATTCATTCTTCACGAGAGATACAGGTACTATAACAAATTTAGGAGCAATAATAGGTAGAATGGCGAAGCCGTGCAGAAAACCAGAGTCATTAATAATGATGGAAGCATTAAAGCAAATTGGAGTTCCAATAGCATTAAAAATAGATGCACCAGCAACCTTTGAAGGAGGAGATGCAGTTTGGCTAAATGAAGAAACATTAATGATAGGATATGAAACCAGAACAAGTGAAGATGCAATAAACAAAATAATAGGAAAAATGCTGGGAAAAACAGCGAAAAGAATAATAGCAGTCCCCCTAACAAAAAACAGAGTGCATCTTGATGGAACACTAATGATACTATCAGAGGATACTGCAGTTTCGAGAATTGAAGGAATATCAATGTATCCAAGCAAAATACATGAAGAAAATTCATTAAAATTAGTTAACCTACCAAAATGGCTTGAAAGTCAAGGATATGAAATAATAAGAGTAAAGAAAAGAGAAGATAGACTATTTGGAGCAAACCTACTATGCATAGGAGACAACAAAGTTTTATCATACACATGGAATAGAAGGATAATGAAAGAATTAGAAAAAAGAGGATTCGACGTTATTGGAATTGATGGATATGAATTAATAAAAGCAGGTGGCGGTTTACACTGCATGGTTCTCCCACTACTAAGGAAATAATAGGAAAATTTAAATTGGACATCTAATCACCAACTAAACACTATGATAAACAATGTCATTGAGACAATAACAGTTATAGCAGTAACCCTAATGACTGGAATAATCTCAGTAATGCTAGGAATAGGTGGAGGAATAATATTAGTACCATTATTCAATATATTAATAGGATTACCAATAAAAATAGCCATAGGAACCACTAAATTCCTAATACTATTCAACTCATCATCATCAGCAATTGCACAATATAGATATAATAGAGTAGATTGGAAAATAGGAATTCTACTCCAGATGACAATTATACCAGGAGCAATATTAGGCGCAAACCTAGTTCAAATACTAGACCCAAAAACACTTAAAACAATACTTGCAATAGCACTAATAATCACCAGTCTAAACATGATGAGAAAAAGAAAAGAAAAAGAAAAGGAAACAGTAAAGAATGGCATATGGCCCAGAAAGTTAATAACAAGAAATGGAATGGAATTCGAATATTCCTTCACATCGAACAGACTGATTATAGGTGTTATACTAGGCTTTTCATCGGGATTAATTGCAGGTATAACAGGGCTTGGAGGAGGAATAGTCAATGTCCCCCTTATGAATCTAATCCTAAAAATGCCAATTCATATTTCAACTGCAACATCTTCATTCATAATAATGATATGTGCAATACCTACAGTAATAGTTCATACAATATTAGGACATATAGATCATATAAAGGGATTAATAGCAATTCCAGGCCTAATAATAGGAGGACAATTAGGAGGAAAAATCGTTGGAAAAATAAAAGCTGAATGGCTGAGAAAAATGTTCGCCATAGCAGTTCTCATAGTATCCATTAAGATGATCTACGATACATTAACGTAAAATTTAACCTGCACGCAGAATATTAAATAAGCTCAAAGTCAAAATAGTGAAGACCACCGCAGTTATAACGACGTATTTCAAATCTTTAATGAAAATGAAGTAAATAACAGACATTATAACACGCACATATTGAGTCAACATTAAAAGTAAAATTCCAAAAGACATAAAAGTAAAAGCCAAATTGCCTAACGAGAAAAACCCTTTAAAGATATCGCCCATCACATTAAACAAATTATTCCCCCTTAAAAACCATTCATCACTTAAAGTTACATTAAAGTTACCAGTCTGAGAAAAATAGAGGACAATTCCGATAAGTATAAACAAAATAGAGGAAAATACTCCTGAAGTTAGTAATCTACTTATTAAAACCTCTAAATCACGGATGGCTTTTACCAAGAAGTAGTAACCCCCTTAAACAACATTTGAACTATAAGGTAAAGTACAACAACTAAAAACAAATAACGAATCGTAACATTCCTAAATTTATTCAAAATTTTTGAGCCAATAACCGCCCCAAAAGTAGTTCCAATTGCCATTGGAGCAGCCAAGTTAACATTAATAAGACCCATAGTCAAATAAACAGAAGCACCAGCAAGAGCAGTCATTCCAATTATAAAGTTACTTGTAGTACTCGAAACTTTAGAAGGCATTTTAAGCAATAGTTCTTGAACTGAAACCTTAAATGCACCAGCACCAATTCCAAGCATTCCTGCAGCTAAACCTGCAATCAACATACCCAATCCACCAGGAAAGGCATGAGTAATTTTATAATACACAACTCTACCTAATGCTTCATCATAGTAGCTTCCCTCAAGTCTAAGCCAAGATGACAATTTATCTTGCCTCTCAACCATAGGCAACTCCTTATTAATATGACCCCTCAAACCAATAAATGAAGTCATGAGAAAACCTGCAAAGAAGAAGTATAGAAGTTTTGGAGCTATAAAATTAGTTATTATAGCTCCAATAATAGCACCGACAACAGTATACAATTCAAGGTACATTGCAACCCTAACATTCGTAAGCTCTCTCTCAACGTAAGTAGCAGCTGAACCACTAGAAGTAGCGATAACAGTTATTAAACCAGCTGCAACAGCATGCTTAATCGGAACACCTAAAAGCGTTAATAATGGAATCATAATACTTCCCCCACCTAAACCAGTTAGAGCACCAACCAATCCAGTAATAAAAGATAATACAATTATAGTAACCATATTCAACATAGTATCAACCTCTACATTTTCCTCCACTTACACCTTCAACCCATTCATAAGTGGGAAACTAATAACTTTTACCAATTAATAATAACAAGATAGTGAAGTTGAAAGAAAATGTAGATTAAAAAGCTTAATTTAAATAACATGAAAAACAATTTAAAATCAATGAAAAATAAAATTAAAGTGTTAATTCAGCCCATAGGAGAAATAGATATAAAACTCATAAAGAAAATAGCAAAAATGCTAACAGAAAAAATAGAAATATTTAAGACATTCACATCAGATAAACATATCCCAATACCCGAAAAAGCCTTCAATCCATACAGAAAACAATACTACTCACAAATAATTATGAAAGAATTATACCTAAGAACAAGGAAGACTGAATATGACAAAATACTGGGAATAACAAATAAAGACTTATACATTAAAGGATTAAACTTTATATTCGGAGAAGCACAATTAGGAGGAAAATATGCAATAATATCAATATATCGATTAAAACCACAATTCTACGGCCAACCACCCAACACCCAGCTATTTCACCAAAGAATATTAAAAGAAGCAGTGCATGAGCTGGGACATACAGTAGGACTAAAACACTGTAGAAACAAGTATTGTGTAATATATTTCAGCAATAGTATCTGGGACACCGATATAAAAGGGTATAAATTCTGCAGAAAATGCCAAAACAAAATATACAAACTACTCTAATAAGCTCCTCAACAAATATGAAAAGTAAATTCTAGCAACAATAAAGGATATAATGATTGAAACGACAAATAGAATCCAACCCTCAACTTTAATCAAAGAACTCAAAAAAATATATGAAAAGAAAAGAACAAACAAGCTCAGCATAACAGCTTTATTACGTGCTTCAACATAAGTAATCATTGCCTTATACTGAGAAGTAGGTATACCCTTAAATCTACTAATCGCCCTCCTAATAAATCTATAAAAAACTGAACATTAAGCATATCATCAAATCTCAAAATTACAGGTTCATCTCTAATTAAATTAATTTTTACAACACCATTCTCATCAACCTTGACACTTTCAATTTTATCATACGGGATATCTCTAACTAAACCTTCACTTGAAGGAAGAGAAAACCTAGAGAAAATAGGAAAACCGGTGCCAATAGTACCATGCACACCTATTAACTTATCGTCAGGGGACAAATATCCATAAAAATAGACATTCGAATCAAATATCGAGACAGTACCACCCCTAAAAACTATAGTAAAACTTCTATCAACAATATGAATAGGAAGACAACTAAGAAGAAGATCATCCAACTTAGAAATAAATTTCTCCAAATCCCCTCTACCTAAAACTACATCTAGAAAGCTAACCAAAACTCTACGATTAAAGGGAGATAAGTTCAGAGTAATCTCCCCAACACGAAAACACTTTATCTTAACTACATCATCCTCAACCTTAAAACTAACAACATCCCTCAAATCAACATCAAACTTAGCCTTCAATTCTCTTAGCGGGGCAGGAGAAAGAAATTTATGTACAACCTTAACTACGCGATAAGGATCTTCATATACCTTTAATTTAGAAGTAGTAATTCTAACAGCAATAGATTTATCCCACAAATCAACAATTAATCTCTCCAACAAATCACCATGAAACTATACAATTAACCACAAAATAATATTTACTCAAAGCTCAACTATTTAAATTAAAACTATTAAAAATAATCACCATACATCATACCACAAAAAGTTTAAGAAAAGATCACACATAAAATAACAATATATGGAGATGTAAAATTGAAAGGTATTCAATCTGTAAAAAAGTTTATAGAGGAAAACAATATTAAAGCTGAAATACTCTACTTCAAAAGTACTGTTGAAAGTGTAAAAGCAGCCTCAGAAGCATCACAAGTACCTCCTGAAAAAATAATTAAAACATTACTCGTAAAAATTGACAACGAAATAATAGCAGTTTTAATACCAGGTTACAACCGGCTAGATTACAAAAAATTAAAGGAAACTACAAATTCCAAACGTGTTAGACTTCTATATCCTGAAGAAGTAAAGAATATTAGTGGATTTGAGATAGGAGAAGTATCACCATTAACACCATTATTCAAAAGATTGAAAATAATTGCAGATGAGAAAATCCAAAAATTAGATGTTGTCCTAGTTGGAGGAGGAACACTGAAAAATCTAGTAAAAATTGAAGTCGAAGAGCTTATACGCATACTAAATCCACTAATAACAGATATCACTAAGTAGAGGGAGTGATAAAATGGAATTAATGGAAGTAATTAATAATAGAGCTTCTGTAAGATGGTTTATAGATGAACCAGTAAAAGAAGAAGACTTAAAGACCATACTCGAAGCCGCAATAAGAGCGCCAACAGCATTTGGAGCTGAACAATGGCTATTCATAATAGTAAAGGAAGAGAAAATTAGGAGAAAAATCCATGAACTAACATTAAAAATACACCAAGAATACTATGAAAAGGCAAGAATAAAAAAAGTAGAAAAAAATAGGCTGAGAAAATTAATAGACAGATTTAAAGATGGATTACATCTCGCTCCAATATATATCTTAGTCTACATTGACTTAAGAAGAAAAATACTCGAAGAAAAATATTCTTGGTTGGAAGAAGAATTAGCAAAACAAAGTGCTTGTGCAGCAATCGAAAACCTAATCCTAGCAGCACACAACCTTGGATATGGAACATGCTGGATAGGCTTAGCATTACTAGCAGAGAAAGAATTAAAGGAAATACTAAATCCACCAGAGAATACAAAGCTAGTTACAATGATATCATTAGGAAAACCAAAAATAAAACCCAAACCAAAAACAAGAAAACCATTGAAAGAAGTTATAAAAGTAATTTAGCCATAATCTCCACCTAAATTATAACTACAATAATTTTTTACTGGGCAATCAAAACATGATGGCCTTTTAGGTCTACAAAATCTCCTTCCAAGCGCAATCAAAAGTAAATGGGCCTCTAGATATTCATCAGGCTTAAAGAAATTCATCAAAGTAGATCGAATCCCCTCATAATCAGCATTCTTGGAAACAAATCCAATACGCTTAGAAACACGCTCCACATGCCTATCAACAGGGAAGGTAGGCATTCTACCAACTAAAAGTAAGAAAATATCAGCAGTTTTCCTACCAATACCAGGTAATGATAAAAGAATAGATCTTGCATCATCTAATGGAAGTTTAAATATGAAACTTAAATCACCATTAAATTTATTGAGAATAATCTCTGATATCTGCTTAATAGCTCTACTCTTCCTATGATACATTCCAGAACATCTAATTGCATCAATAATCTCGTCCAAAGATGCAAAAATAAAAACACTAGGTTTAATTCTAAATCTTCTAGACAAATTATTGAAAGCTTTGATTGCAATCTTATCGGAAGTATTCTGGGTTAAAATTGTCATGACCAAAACTGGAAAAGCGTCACCATAATCCCTAAAAGCCCTTAAAACAGCAAAATCCTCAACATTGATATCCAACCTACTCTTCAACAATGAAAGAAAAGCCTCAGAGCTAACTGGAAACATAACACCCAACTTTAAAATAACATAAAAACAAATATTTATAAACTTAAGCATACAACATAAAACAAAAGTTAAAAACACAATGAACCCCCAGAAATTTAAAACATAAAAATGATAAGACAAATGAAAAATACATAAAAAATAAAGAACCCAATAAGATAGCAATTTTCAAAATTAGACATATTTTAAAAGAGAATAATGTAATATTTAAGTAAGTTTATATCACATACTATAATTAAGTTTAGTAATATAAAATATAAATAAAACTTAATCGAATAATAAATGTAAAGGTGATCCAATGCCTATCTACTTAGACCTACCATTAGTTATAGACGCACATGGAAGAGACGTATATTTATTCCTCATAGAGCTAAAAGATGTACCTGGAGCATTAGAGAAACTAACAAATGTAATAGCTGAAAATAACATAGACATCAGATCCACAATCTTAATACCATCAATTGAAAAAATAGGAACAGGACATGCACTAATATATATGGACTTCACTAGAAGCAATATAAATCCACAGGCATTATCCCAAAAAATAGAAAAACTTAATGTTGTTTTAAATGTAAACTTTGAAGCTCCAAAGTATGGAAACTACATAATTAATACATTTAGTTTTCCATTGGGAGTAATGAGAGAAAGAGCAATAATATTTAGAGTAGACTGGCTAAGAAGCTTATTCAAAAGATTTGAAAAAAGATTTGGTAGTGGTGGGAAAACCTTCCTCTTTTACATGGGGTTAGAAGGAGGAAGAAGTGCAGCTATAGAAATTAAAGAAAAAACAAAGCTAACAGGCATGAAACTAGTAGAAACCATACTTAAGATGCTACAAGCCCTAGGTCACGGAATCTTCAAAATAGAAAAATGCAACCTCGAAAAACTTGAAATTATAATTACAGCAAAGGAACTCTATGAATGCTTACCATCCAACGAAGAAGCGGGCGAAGGAAGTCAATTCTTTAGAGGATATCTAAGCGGCGTATTAACTGAAGCCTTCAACCAAGACCTAGTAGCAATAGAAGTAAAATGTATGTCAAGAGGAAACCAATACTGTGAATTCCACACCCAAAAAACAGAATACACTAAATGGATATCACAATAATCCATAAAAAACAGTTATATCCCGGACATCATAATGAGTATTTATCGTGAAAACATGAAGAAACTCTTGGAACTAAATTTTAAAAATACACTCAATACTGGAAAATTAATTATAACAAAGCTCTTAAATGTAAAACCCCATGAAAAAGTCTTAATAATCGCAGATCCAGAAACAGATAAAAGAATGATTGAATCCTTAATATCAACGATAGAATACATTGAAGCAGAATACATATTATCAATAATACCAAGGAAACTTGAAGATCATACAACTCTTCCATCAATTGTCCAGAGAAGTCTCAAAGAAGCAAACGTAGTTATAGGAATAACAAAAGCATCAGCAGCACCATCATATGATCCAGAAATTGCAAGACTACTAAGAGAAAAAAGAATTAGATATATGTCCATGGTACTAAGAGACTTAAACAACTGGATTGAAGGAGCAGCACTAGCAGACTACGACAAAGTATATGAAAAGGCTAAAAAACTGGCAGAAGTATTACAAAATAGAGAAGTAGTAGAATTGGAAAGCAAATTAGGTACAAAGTTAAGAGCATTAATGAAGAATAGAAGAATAATTATTGAAGCCGGATTTGCAACAAAACCAGGCGAATCAGCAGCCTTCTCAGACGGAGAAGTATCCTTCACACCAATTGAAGGAACAGCTGAAGGAACAGTTATAATAGACGGCCCAATCACCTACCTTGGAAAAATAAGCAAACCACTAAAACTAACCATAAAGAAAGGGAAAGTAATAGATGTTAAAGGGGGAAAAGAAGCTGAAAAAATAAGGAAATGGCTCAAGGAAGTAGAAAACTTCAACAACTTCGCTGAAATAGGCATTGGAGTCAACTATGCAGCAAGAAAAAATGGAGACTGGCAAGAAGAAAAGAAAAAGGAAGGAAACATTCACATAGCCCTAGGAGACAACATATATTACAGTGGAAATATAAGATGTAAACTACACGTCGACATGATAATATACAATGCCACATTAAAAGTAGACGGAGAAACGATAGTGAGAAATGGAAAACTGCTAATAAACCAAAAATGAAAATTAAAGTTAAAAGCCAAGTGATAATAGCAATGAGATTAGGAAAACCAGACCCAGAAGAGTTTATTTTAAAATTAATTTTACTTCATAAATCATAATTAGAGTTTATTTAAGAAATCTATTAGCTTATTCATATTTACAATGTTGTCAGTTGGATAGCTGTTATCTTTTAGAAAGACTATTAAGTTTTTATCTAGTGTTAGTAATGGAATGTTAATGGTTCTTGAACAAGCATGTGCGATATTATCTAGAATGTCTTTATGTCCTTTAAGCCAT